>CAWULX010000006.1:0-37315 GCA_963923775.1 uncultured bacterium | reverse complement strand
ATTTTGCAGAAGTATCCATAATCTTAATTACCAACTCTTTTAATAAGTCTCCATCCGAGTTGGAAGCATCGTTAATACCTAATACCCTTAAATTGTATTCATGTATTAATAATAAAATATGTTCTACTTTACTATAACTATAATGTCTAGTAGCAGCCATATAATTTTTAACTAAAAACGGAGCGATACCAGCCTCGCTCGCAATTCTTCTTTCATCATTAGTGCCTAATCCATAGATAGAATATAGCTTGCTAAAAAAAGCATATAAGGTTGGAAGAATCAATTGAATGGGTGCAGCCTTGTGATTGGATTCAAAATATTGAATCATTTTAATTGCTTTAGAGAAATTCTTTTGTGCAACAGCATCTTGAAATTCAAAGGCATTGTATTCTTTACTAATACCAATATACTTTTCAATATCATCTTCTGATATTGTTTTTCTATCCCCAATATTAATAATGAGCTTATCTAATTCATTATTAATTCTACTCAAATCATTGCCAATATGATCTACTATTATCTGAACTGCTTTTGGACTAATCTGATACCCCCTGTCTTTGATAAAACCCATTACCCATTCTGGCAATTTGTTATCGTACATTTTTTTGGTGGCAACATGAACCGCTCTTGTTTTTAAAGCTTTTGCCAATGCAGATCGACCATCTACATTTTTGTCTTTGTGCGCAACAATTAAAATTGTAGAACTCACTGGATTTTCAATATAGGGTAAAAGCTTTTCAATTTGTCCCATATGTTGCGCTTCTTTAACAATTACCACCTGCTTTTCAGCAAAAACTGGATAACGTTTACAAGCGTTAATTATCTCAGCCCAATCTGCATCCTTGCCATAAAAAATTGTTAAATTAAATGCTTGCTCAGCTTCTGGAAGCAATTGTTTTTCAGCATATTCTACTACTTGATCAATATAAAAAGGCTCTTCGCCTTCTAGCCAATACACAGCATCGAATACATTCTTTTTCCAATTGGCAATTATTTTAGTAGTTGGCATAAGCCAAAGATACAAGATTTAGGCGTTTTTACTTATCTTTGGAACCTATTCAAACATAAATTATGAGCAACGAATCTTCAAACAACAACGGAAAAATCATTATTGGTATTTTATTAGTAGCCTTAGTAGGTTCTTGGATTTACTTTAGCACTTCTAAGACTGAAATTGTAAACAATTACACTACTCAATTAAATACAGCCGATAGCACTAAAAATGCTATAAATGCAGAATTTATTGCAGCATCTGCGAAAGTAGATTCTTTAACTGCACAAAATGGTCAGTTACAAGGAGATCTTTTAGAGAAGTCTCAAAATTTACAAAAATTAAAATCAGATATAGGCGTATTATTAACAAAGAAGAATGCTACTGATAAAGAATTGGAAGAAGCAAAATCTTTAATCGCTACTTTAAATTCAAAAGTTGCTGAATTATTTACTGATTTAAGCAAGGCTCAAGAAGAGAACAAGCAGTTGAATGCAAAAAACCAAGATTTAACCAATCAAAACTCAACACTTTCAACCAATTTGAATACTACAACAAAAGAGAAAGATAGACTACAAGATATTGGTTCAACATTACACGCTTCAACATTTTCTATTCAAGCTTTAAGAATAAAAGATGATGGCACTGAAAAAGCAACTAATTCTGCAAAGAGAGCAAACACTATTCGTATTGCCTTCCAAATTGATAAAAATAGGATCACTCCAAGTGGTCCACAAGATTTATATATCTGTATTACCGCACCAGATGGCAAAGCATTCGGAGAGGGTGGCACCATTACTACTAGAGAAGATGGCAACAAAATATTTTCTAATAAAATAGCTGTACAATATGAGCAAAACGCAGTTTTACCAGTTAGCTATGATGTAAAGAATGCTGCAAAATTCATCGAAGGTGAATACAAAATTGAAGTATATAACAATGGCTTCAAAATTGGAGAAGGCAAAACAAGCTTAAGAAAAGGTGGATTATTCTAATCAACTTTCATGATAAAAAAGCCCCCAAAAATTTCTTGGGGGCTTTTTATTTAATATACTAACTCATAATTATCCTGAACAATATTTCCAGACAAATGCATTACTGGAATATTATTGTAGGATAATGCATAAAACCAAAGCTGAATAGCAGCTGGAGATATGCTTTCAACAAAGAAATTCACCTTTGTTAAATAAGGAATTAATTTAGCTGTTAATTCTTGGTTTGGCTCTTCATTATTCGCCCATTGATTTAATAAGCTTTTAAAAAGAGCAAGTTCCTGGTCCATTAAATGATCAAAAGCATGCAATTGTATGAACTCGGAAACCGCGTCATGCAATAAAGCCTTGTGATTTGTTTTCATGATTATAGGGTTGAATGATTTCACAAAGTTCAATACTTAATATGAACTGAATGTTAACAATTCTTATAAAAGTAAAATTGTGCAAAACTTGAATAAAAATGTGCTTTTACAACGATTGCGAACTACTTTAATACAATAGCTGAGAGTGCTGGAAGCTCTAAAATTAGTTTAAACCATTCTTTTTTATCATCCTGCGGCTCTTTTCTAACAATCTTATTATATAAATCTCCTACTCCCCAAAAGGCCTTATCATCACTATTAAATATTTCTTTCCATTGTTTATTCCCATATACATGAATAGGATAATTGTGTCTTGGCACTGGAGTCATATTGAAAACCACCAAAATTTCTTCCTTGGGGTCTTTTGATTTTCTCTTAAATGCCAAAACCCCTTCTTGACGCTGGTTGGTTTCTACCCACTCAAACCCAGCTGTATCATATTGTAATTCGTATAAAGCTGGATTTGATTGGTATAATTTATTTAATTGTTGAACACAATATTTCATGCCGCCATGACTTACATGTTGTAATAAATCCCATTGTAATTCAGATTGATAATCCCATTCTTTTGTTGCACCAAATTCGTTACCCATGAATAATAATTTTGCTCCCGGATGGGTATACATATAAGTATACATCAATCTAAGGTTCGCAAATTTTTGCCATTCATCTCCTGGCATTTTATATAACATGGGACTTTTTCCATGCACTACTTCATCATGACTTAAAGGCAACATAAAATGTTCGTCATAATAATACATCATGGAAAAAGTAAACTTATCCTGACTTCCAGAACGGTATAAAGGGTCTAATTTGAAATAATCTAATGTATCATGCATCCAACCCATCATCCATTTCATTCCAAAACCCAAACCATCCATAAAAGTAGGTTGACTAATACCTGGCCAATCGGTTGCTTCTTCGGCTATTGTTTGAATAGCTGGGAAATCTCTATATAAGGTTTCGTTTAAATCTTTAATAAAAGCAATAGCTTCTAAATTTCCATTTCCACCAAATTCATTAGGCTCCCACTCTCCTTCTTTTCTACTATAATCCAATTTCAACATGGAACTTACCGCATCTACCCTTAATCCATCTATATGAAATTGATCACACCAAAATCTCGCACTACTAATTAGAAAAGATTTCACTTCGCCTCTTTTATAGTTGAAAATATAGGAGTTCCAATCTGGGTGATATCCTTTTCGCATATCAGCATACTCATAGGTATTGGCTCCATCAAACATGAATAAGCCATGACTATCATAAGGAAAATGGGAAGGCACCCAATCTATAATCACGCCAATTTCTGCAGCATGAAAGGCATCTACTAAGGCTGCAAATTCTTGTGGGTTTCCAAATCTAGAAGTAGGTGCAAAAAAACCAATGCCTTGATAACCCCAACTTCCATCAAATGGATGTTCCATTACTGGCATGAATTCCACATGCGTGAACCCCATTTCTTTAACATATGGAACCAATAAATCAATTAACTGCTTATAGCTATTATACGAATCTTCATTGTTTTTATCTGGACGCATCCAACTAGCCAAATGCACTTCGTACACTGAATAAGGCTGATCCGTTCTGTTCTTAATTTTTCTTTGTTCTAACCACTTATCATCTTTCCAAGTATATTGCGTATCCCATGTTATAGATGCAGTTAATGGTCTTAATTCCCAATAATGCGCGAAGGGATCTCCTTTATCTAACAAAGCGCCTTTATAACCATGGATATGGTATTTATAAACTTCGCCTTGCAATACATTGGGTATAAAACCTTCCCAAATACCTGAACTATCTAATCTAACTTTTAACGGATGACTAGACTTGTTCCAATCATTAAAATTGCCAGTTACAAACACTGCTGTAGCATTTGGCGCCCATACACTAAAATAAGTTCCCTTGGTATCTAATACTTCTATTTGTTTATTCCCGAAAATTTGGTACAAACTATAATGAGTGCCATTTTGAAAATTACGAATATCCTCTTCTGTAAATAAAGAGTAATTCCACACGGGTTGCGCAGCATCTACAAAATGAATATCCTCGTATTTTGGCATATTATTTAGTTAATTCAATTACCTGCATTGTCATTGCTGGAACTTCAAACTTAGTGTTTATTTGTTGATTGGTAATAATATCTTTACCTCCATTAAATCCTTTAGTTCTTTCAAAAAAATCATTCATATCTAGATTTCTAGTTTGCTTATCTGTATTCATTACACACATTACGGTAGAACCAGCATCATATCTAAAATAAACATACAATCCATTATTGGGGATGTATTGCATCATTTTCCCAGTTTGTAATGCAGTTGATTTTGCCCTATATGCACCTAAAGCTTGAACATAGTGCAAGAAATTAGATTCATCCTGATCAAGACCTTTTTCGGTAAATGCATTTTTCTTATCCCCTTCCCATCCTCCAGGAAAATCCAATCTAACCCATCCATCAGGATTAGATATACCTTTCATTAATATTTCAGACCCATAATATAATTGAGGAATGCCTCTGCAAGTGTATAACCAAGCATATGCCATTTTAGTTTTAGGTATACTTTCACCAAGAGAGGAATGTATTCTGGTCATGTCATGATTGTCAAGAAAAATTACATTGTTATTAGCTTGCTTATACAAAAAATCGTAAGACAATGTTGTGTACAATTTAATAACTCCATTATTCCAATTATTAGTTTCATTTAAAGCAGGCAAAATTCCACCAAATAATAAAGTAAAATCAGAAGTCGCTTTTAAATTACTTTTAAAAGGAAGGTTTAAATTATTCTCGATAAAATACGCCTGTGCTGCTACTCCGTCCACCCAACATTCGCCAAAAGTAAATATTTTAGGATACTCATCTAATAAGGCTTTATTTAAACGATTCATTACATCAACATTGCAATACTTATAGGTATCTACCCTAAATGCATCCACTCCAAAAGTCTCTACCGACCATATCGCATTTTGAGTTAAATACTTTTCAACAAATGGATTCTCTTGATTAACATCAGGCATTTCTGTAGTAAACCAACCATCAATCATACGTTTAGCATCAGCGCTTGACTGATATGGATCAAAAATAGCTTGTTCTCTATAATGCGTTTGTGTATAAGTAGGCCACTGATGTAACCAATTTTTGTCTGGTGCATCTTGTACCAAAAAGTGATACCTTCCAAAGTGATTATACACTATATCTTGAATTAACTTCATCCCTCTTTTGTGTAAACTATCACTTAAAGCTAAATAGGCCTTGTCTCCACCAAATCTAGTCTCAATTGTATAATTATTGGTAGCAGCATACCCATGCTCAGTTCTATCAGGCATATTATTTTCTACCACTGGTGTCATCCATAATGTTGAGACGCCTAATTTTTGTATGTAATCTAAATGATTAGCAACTCCTTTTAAATCTCCACCATGTCTTAAAAAAATAGAATCCCTATTCAAAGACTGATCTTTTAAACCAGCTATACGATCGTTATTGGGATCTCCATTGCTAAATCGATCGGGCATTAAAAAATATACAACATCTTTATTTGTCAACCCTTGAGCATATAGTTTACCCAATCCTTTTCTTCTCTCTTGCAATACCCAATTATAATTAATTTGTTTTTCTGCATTTTTTATGACAAAATTTATTTTCCCTGGTTTTGCAGAATTTTCAATTAATAAATCTGCTGCTAAATAATGCCCGTTGCTAAAATGATGTACTTTTTTTAAAGTAACACCAGGATAAATAACCTTTAATTGAGCATTCTTGAAATCCTCTGTTGTTGACCTTAATAAAACTTGTACTTCTTTATTATTCATTTGTACAAACCAATTAGTAGGATACGCTTCAATGGTTTGGGCAGCTAATGAAAATTGACATACTAAGGCCAACAATGCAAGCACTAAGCATTGCTTTATACTACAACTATATTTCATTTAGGATTTTTTTTCTTCTTTAATAATAATAGCACAAATAATACTGGCTGTTAACAATAAGAATCCTCCTATTTGAACTGCCATCAATCTATCGTTATGTAAAAAACTAGACATGATTTTCCCAAAAAATAAAGAGGCAATAATTTCTGGTAAAACAATAAAGAAATTGAATATACCCATATAAATACCCATTTTCTGTTCTGGAATAAACCCAGCCAACATAGAGTATGGCATAGATAAAATGGAAGCCCAAGCAATACCTACTAATCCCATGCTGATATATAAATAATTAGGGGTTTGAATATAATACACCGAGATTAAACCAATCGCCCCAATCAATAAACACATTGCATGGGTATATTTCTTTCCCAACTTACTCACCCAAAAAGGAAGGGTAAAAGAAAAACCAAATGTTACCAAATTTAAAATTGCAGAAGTGGTATTAGCATGTTCTAAACCCATAGTAAATACATTACTACTAGTTGCAGGATCTCCGTGGAATAATTGAGAAGCCACCCCAGTACTATAATAAAACCACATTAAGAATAAACCTGGCCAGGTAATAAAATTAACCAATGCCAATCTTTTCATTTGAACCGGCATATTTTTAATTGATTCTACTATTTCTTTAACTATTCCTTCTTTAGGTTCTTGATCATTGGATATTACCTTTTCTGAAGGAGGATATTCTTTGCTCTTTACAATCGTATACATTACCGCAATAAAGAATACCGCAGCACCTATATAAAACGACAGTAAAATATTTTGCGGAATGGTCCCATTTAATTTTTCTCTGGAAACACCAAACCAATTCACCAACACTTGTGGCAGGTATCCAGCAATAAAAGAGGCCAATCCTATAAACATACTTTGCATTGCAAAACCAAAAGATCTTTGTTGCTCATTTAAATTATCGGCAACAAATGCTCTAAAGGGCTCCATGGTAACATTAATACTTGAATCCAATATCCATAAAACTCCAGCAGCCATCCAAACAGAAGAAGAGTTAGGCATCACAAATAGTAAAGTAGAGCTTAAAATAGCCCCTACTAAAAAGAAAGGTCTTCTTCTACCCAATTTTGGATGCCAAGTTCTATCACTTAAATATCCAATAATGGGTTGTACTAATAAACCTGTCATGGGTGCAGCTAACCATAATCCAGGAATCTGTTCTGGAGAAGCACCTAGAAATTCATAAATAGCACTCATATTACCCATTTGCAAACTCCAGCCAAATTGAATCCCAAAGAATCCAAAACACATATTCCAAATTTGCCAAAAACTCAAATTGGATTTCTCACCTATATACGCTGTACTTTTCATGTAACTATTTTTTTTCAATTCTAAATAACAAAACCATTTGGAATCACAGCTCCTTTTTTAATAACTACTATATTGTCTTTGATTGTATATAAAGGATGATCTGTTTTCTCTAAATGTGCTCCGCCTTTAATCACTACATCATTTCCAATAGAGCAGTTTTTATCCACTATAGCATCTTCAATAATGCATCTTTCTCCAATACCTAATATGGGTTTACCTGCTTGTGTTTTTTCATTAATTTGATCAATTGTTTCGTAATAATCGCATCCCATTATATATACATTTTTCACTACCGTATCTTTCCCAATCCTGGATCTAATACCAACAACAGATTGTGAAATTGATGCAGCATGTATTATAGAGCCTTCAGCAATAATCGCTCTATCAATCATGGTGCCACTAATTTTAGCTGGCGGCAACATACGAGGACGTGTATATATTGTTTGAGCACTATCAAATAAATTAAAAGGAGGAATGGCTTCTGTCAAAGCGATATTGGCTTCAAAAAAAGAATAAATATTTCCAATATCTGTCCAATAACCATCATATTGATAACTGAGTACTTTATAATGCGCAATGGAGTCTGGAATAATCTCTTTACCAAAATCTGTTGCTTTAGCATGTACTTCATTTAATAATTTATATAAAATGTCTTTATTGAAAACATAGATACCCATAGAAGCTAAATAATGTCTTCCTTGATCTTGCATGGCTGCACCTGTATCACTCACCCAATCAGGTAATAACTCTTTTTTAGGTTTCTCTATAAAAGAAGTAATCACATTTTCATTATTTGATTTTAGAATACCAAACTCAGGCGCTTCTCTTTCTCCCACCGGAATGGTAGCAATAGTTAATGCAGCGCCACTGTGTTTATGTGCATCAATCATTTTGCTAAAATCCATTTGGTATAATTGATCCCCACTTAATATCAATACATATTCAAAATCCATTTTATCCAAATGTCTCAATGACTGTCTAACAGCATCTGCTGTACCTTGGAACCATCCTGGATTATCTGGAGTTTGTTCTGCGGCCAATATATCTACAAAGCCAGAACTAAAAGCACTAAAATGATAAGTGTTTTTTATATGCTGATTTAATGATGCAGAATTAAATTGAGTTAATACAAATATTCTATTCAAATTGCTATTAATACAATTGCTAATAGGAATATCCACTAATCGATATTTACCTGCAATAGGAACTGCTGGCTTTGATCTACTTGCCGTTAATGGAGAAAGCCTTGATCCTGCACCTCCTCCTAATATTACTGAAACTGTTTCTTTCGCATATATAGCCATATGTTGTGGTATTTAAATTATAAGGATTGATAAACATTTTTATAAGATGCTACAACCGACTCCCAACTATGATCGATACTCATAGCTGTTTGAATCATTTTTTTCATGTGAGATTTATCTTTGTACACAGATATTGCTCTTTCAATGGAGTACACGATATCCTCTTCGTTTGCATGTAAAAATCTGATACCGAAGCCATCTGGATCACCCATATCTACCACTGTATCATGCAAGCCTCCAGTATCTCTCACCATGGGTATTGTTCCATATCTTAAACTATACATTTGGTTTAATCCACAAGGTTCTACCCTACTTGGCATTAATAAAAAATCTGCCCCAGCGTATGCCTGATGTCCCACTTTTTCATCATAACCAATCCAGGTATTAAAATTTCCTGGATACAATTGCACCAAAAAATTTAATGCAGACTCTACCTGTGTATCACCCGTGCCAATTACTAAAAAATTAGCGCCGCAATTGGTTTTATCTAATGCATGTTGAATAGCACCTGGTAAAACATCTGCTGCTTTTTCTCCTACCAATCTACCAATAAAAACAATTAAAGGTTTATTGATATCTAAATTATATTTTTCACAAAGCAGTTGCTTATTTTTTTTCTTTCCGTCTTCATGACTTTTGATATCATAATGAAAATCTACCATTGGATCCGTAGCAGGATTCCATACTTCATTATCGATCCCATTTAAAATACCCAAGCATTTGCCTTGCTCATATTCAAATAATGCTTCCAATCCTGCAGACTGATACCTTAACTGATGCATATAGGTTTCACTTACTGTAGTCACTCTATCTGCACATTTAATTCCAGTTGCTAAAGAGTTAATAGCATTATCCCATTCTAATAGTCCATGTTTCCATGTATCCCATTTAGGAATTAAAATACTTTTATTCCAACCCATTGCTCCATGATATTGTGCATTGTGAATGGTCAACACTGTTTTCACATTTTGCAATCTCTGATAATCATAACAATACCTCATCATAAAAGGAATTAATCCAGCTTGATGATCATGGCAATGAACTACAGAAGGCAATTCTCCCCAATGAGACAACCAATTGACTACTGCAATTTGAAAACCTATGAATCGATCATGGTCATCCGCATATCCATAAATTTTTGGTCTATCCAATAATCCATGTATATCGACTAAAAATAAATTAAACCCCAATTTACCTGAGCGTTCTTTAATAATGGTGAAATCAAAAAACCAATCTCCCATATTGGCTTGCCCTTTGAATGCAACATCCCATTCATTTTTTTCTAAAAAAGCAGTCTTGTACATGGGCATCACCACCATGGCTTCATCTCCTTGTTTTTTCTGATATTTAGGAAGTGCACCAACCACGTCTCCCAAGCCTCCAGCTTTTGCCATAGGATAACATTCTGCACTAACATGTACTATCACCATAAATGCCCATTAATTTGTTTCAATATACTGAAAACTGACGGGAATTTGACCAATTATTTTTGGCATTTGAATGATATTTTTAAGTATTTTACACAATCGATAAACGATTAAACTAACGAATCTTATGAGCCAAACCAAACAACCCACCAATACTGGTGCATTGTCCACCCTTATTGTAGTGTTTTTCTTCTGGGGATTTATTGCTTCAAGTAATAGCGTATTTATCCCATTTTGTAAACACAAGTTCCATCTTGACCAATTCCAAAGCCAATTGGTAGATTTTGCCTTTTATTTAGCATACTATATTGGAGCATTAGGCCTTTTCGCTTACGGTGCATTTGGAGGGAAGGATTTAGTAGGCAAATGGGGATATAAAAAGAGTATCGTTTATGGATTGTTATTTTCTGCCATTGGTGCCATAGCAATGATAATTGCAGTGAACGCTAACACATTCACTGGTATGTTAGTGGGTTTATTTATTGTGGCATTAGGTTTCTCTTTACAACAAACTGCAGCGCAGCCTTTCGCCATTGTATTGGGAGATGAAAGCACTGGAGCAAGCCGTGTAAATTTAGCCGGTGGAATTAACTCATTTGGTACTTCAATTGGCCCCATTGTGGTAGCTTTTGCTTTATTTGGAAGTGCTGCTGCCATCACAGATGATCAAATTGCTGCTTTAAGTTTAAGCAAGGTGGTTATCTTGTATAGTGCCGTTTGCTTGTTGTTCTTAGCAGCTGCAGCCTTATTCCATTTTTCTAAAAAAGTACCTGCAGGAATTAATGAAGAAAAAATTGAACCTGCTAATAAAGCATTGAGATTATTATTAATCATGACAGGGGTTTTAATTATCATGTTTGTTCCAATTTTTAATAGTTATAAGATTGACCCTGCAACTTTAACAGATGCTACAAGATTGGATTTAGAAACCATGAGATTAAAATGGTTATTTGGCGCTTTAGCAACTGTAGTGGTTGGATTATTATTTGCAAATTTCTCTGCACAGAAAAATGAAAACGGATGGGGCGCAATGAAATACCCACAATTAGTATTGGGCATGTTAGCCATTTTTGTATACGTTGGAGTGGAAGTTGCTATTGGTTCTAACTTAGGTGAATTATTAAAGCAAGCTGATTTTGGAAGTATTCCTTCTTCAAAAATTGCACCTTATATTTCTATGTATTGGGGCAGTATGATGATTGGTAGATGGACTGGCGCTATCTCTGCATTTGAATTCAAAAAACAAACCAATAAAATTCTAACCATCATTGTTCCATTAGTTGCTTTCGGAATTGTTATTGGTGTCAATAGTATTGCACAATATGACATGACCCCACTATATATGTATATTGTATGCATTTTTATTCAAATTATTGCCTTCTTCTTAAGCCAAGATAAGCCAGCAAAAACTTTATTAATATTTAGTTTAATTGGTGTGGCATCAATGCTGGTAGGTATTTTCTCTAAAGGAGATTTAGCTATTTATGCATTCTTAACAGGGGGTATTGCATGTTCCATTATGTGGCCTTCTATTTTTGCTTTATCTATTGCAGGTATTGGTAAGTATACAACACAAGGTGCTGCTTTTTTAATTATGATGATCTTGGGTGGTGGTATTATCCCTCCTATTCAAGGTAAACTATCTGACTTCTTACAATCATCTCATTTGGATCAACCAGGTTATGGTATTCATAACTCTTTCTGGGTTCCTGTTGCATGTTTCACTTATATCTTAATTTTTGCAATTGCAGTAAAAGGTATTTTAAAGAAACAAGGAATTAATTATGAAGATGCTGAAGCAAAAGGCGGACATTAATCATTATAAAATAAAAATTAACAAATGGATTCATATGTTATTGGCGTAGACATTGGAGGTACTGGAACCAAATATGGTATTGTAGACAAAGACGGAAATGTGCTACACTCTAGCTCAATGCCTACTAACACACACGAACAAGTACATACTTTTATCGACGAGTTATATATACGATTAAGTGAATTGATTGAAAAAGTGGGTGGTGTAGGAAGAATTAAAGGTATTGGCATTGGTGCACCTAACGGAAATATTTATACCGGCACTATTGAATATGCTCCAAACCTTCCTTGGAAAGGGGTTATTCCATTCGCTAAAATGGTACAAGATAAATTCAAATTGCCTGTTAAACTTACCAACGACGCCAATGCAGCAGCAGTGGGTGAAATGATGTATGGTGCAGCCAAAGGCATGAAAGATTTTATCATGATCACCTTAGGTACTGGTGTTGGTAGTGGTATTGTTGCTAATGGTCAGTTAATTTATGGTCATGATGGATTTGCTGGCGAATTAGGTCATACCATAATTATACCTGATGGTCGTTTACATCCAGGCACTGGCAAAAAAGGTTCTTTAGAAAGTTATGCATCAGCAACTGGTGTAGCACAATCTGCCATGGAAATTTTAAAGACCACTGATCGTCCAAGTTTATTAAGAGACATCCCAGTTGAAAAAATTACCTCAAAAGATGTTTTTGAAGCTGCACAAAAAGATGATACTGTAGCGAAGGAAGTTTTTGAATTCACAGGAAAAATCTTAGGTATGTCTTTGGCCAACTTTGTGATGTTCTCTAGCCCTGAAGCAATCATTTTATTTGGTGGACTAACTAAAGCAGGTGATATGATCTTAAAACCAACCAGAGAACATATGGAAGCTAATGTGATTGAGATATTTGAAAATAAAGTGAAGATATTATTAAGTCACTTAAAGGAATCAGATGCCGCCATATTAGGAGCATCCGCCCTTATGTGGGATTAGCATTAAAAAAAAGACCTTCGATTGAAGGTCTTTTTTTTAATCAAGCATTTATTTATTCAATGCTAATTCTTCCTCCCATTTAGCTCTTCCCCATCCTGGAATAACATGTTTTTCTGAATGATAAGATGATCTTACCAATGGGCCACTCTCTACATAATCAAACCCCAATTCGTATCCAATAGCTTTTAATTCTTTAAATTCATCGGGGTGAACAAAGCGTTGCACTGGCAAATGTTTTTTAGTAGGTTGTAAATATTGACCTAAGGTTATTACATCACAACCAACACTCACTAAATCTTTCATAGTTTGAATAACTTCATCTTTCTCTTCTCCAATACCTAACATCAAACCTGTTTTTGTACGCATACCGCCTTTCTTCAAACTTTCTAATACTTCTAAACTTCTTCTATATTTTGCTTGAACCCTTACTCTTTTGGTATTGCGTTCTACCGTTTCCATATTGTGACTCACCACTTCTGGTGCAGCATCGATGATTCTTTGAATTTGATCTTGTATACCTCTGAAATCTGGAATCAAAGTTTCTAACGTAGTTTCAGGACTTAATGTTTTAATAGCTTTAATGGTGTTATACCAAATAGTAGAACCACCATCTGGTAACTCATCTCTATCCACGCTGGTTAAAACAGCATGTTTTACTTTCATTAAAAATACCGCTTCGGCAACTCTTTGTGGTTCATCCCACTCTACTGGCTTTGGTCTACCTGTAGCCACTGCACAAAACTGACAACTTCTTGTACAAATATTCCCCAAAATCATGAATGTAGCTGTTCCTTCACCCCAACATTCACCCATGTTTGGACAATTACCACTTTCACAAATAGTATGTAATTTATGTGTATCTACTAAACCCCTAACATGCTTATAACTTTCCCCAATAGGCAGTTTTACTCTTAACCAATCTGGCTTCTTTATTCTTGTATCTTGTTCTTTGGGAACTACTGGTAATTCTTGCATATTTGCTTTATCAATTAACCCTGCAAAAATACATGACTTGGGGGAATAAAATCCTAAATTTGCATAAATCGTTCAATCAAATAATTCAATTATGACTGCTACAGTAACTTACGAATCTAATTTAAGAACCACTTGTTTACACTTACAAAGTGGTAGCGTTTTTGAAACAGATGCTCCAACCGATAATAAAGGTAAGGGTGAACGATTCTCTCCAACAGATTTAATTGCTACTGGATTAGGTGCTTGTTTAATTACTACAATGGGCATTAAGGCCGAAAGCATGAACATTCAATTAGATGGTGCTAAAGTGGAAGTAACCAAAATAATGGTTTCAGACCCCAGAAGAATTGGAAAGATTATTGTACATGCTACCATGCCTGTATTAAACCTTGATGAAAAAACCATTGAAATTCTAGAACGAGTTGGTAGAACCTGTCCTGTGGAAAGAAGTTTACACCCAGATGTGGAATTGGATATTCAATTTAAGTGGCTATAAGTTAAACCACTTCTAATTCTTTCAATTTCTGTATAAGGGTACTTACAGGTAATCCCATTACATTGTAAAAATCACCTTGTATGGATTCAATGCCAATAACGCCAATCCATTCTTGAATGGCATAAGCTCCGGCTTTATCAAATGGCTTGTACCTGTCTACATAAAATTGGATTTGGTCTTTTGTCAAAGTATGAAATTGCACTTTAGTGGTTTGACTAAACTGATGCATCTGCCCTTTGTAATATATAGCCACCCCTGTAATCACTTCATGTAATTTTCCAGAAAGCTTTTCCAAACTTTTTACAGCATCAGCTGCATCTGTAGGTTTTCCAAGAATTTCATTATTCAATAAGACAATTGTATCAGCTGCAATAATACAAGTATCTAGCTGGGTTATTTTTTCTTTGGTTGCTAATGCCTTATTTGCAGCTATATATTCTGGAACCAAATGTTTATCTAAATCTGAAGGATAGGTTTCATCAATGTCAGCCACCACTACCTCAAATGGAATCTCTGCCCATTCCAATAACATTTTTCTTCTTGGAGATTGGGAGGCTAAAATAATATCACTCATGAAAATTAAAATAAAAAATAGAAAAATGACATAGATAAAATGCCAGCCAACATGGCTACTTTAATCCAAAAACTTAAACCTGTAAAATCTTTACTCGTATAAGACTTAGGTAGTTTGATCAATACCCAAGTTAAAGGTGCTAAAATAAAAACCAAACAATACAATACACTTGGCCACCAACCAAAAGGCAAAACATATAATTGAATTATTGCCAAACATACAATCACTACCATTAACCATACAGCTACATATACTTTAGTGGGCATCAAGCCCCAAACAATTGGTAAAGTCTTACACCCAAATTTTTCATCTCCCTCTATATCTTCCATATCTTTCAATGCCTCTCTAACCAAAGTCAATATAAATGCAAATGCAGCATACAATAACATTAATTTGAAAAACCTCAAATGTGCTGTTGAATGAACTGCAGGATGAATTAATTCTGAAATAGTGAATTTAGAAAAATAAACTACTGCTATAGACCAAGCAGTCAACACTGCAATAACGACATTACCAACTAGAAAATCTTTTTTAAAATTGGTTGAATAAAACCATAAAAATAAAATGGTAGCTAAATTAGCTAAATGTATATGCCAATACTCTTTAAAAGAAAAAGCGATTGTAGATAAATAAATTCCTAGTAAACTAAAAATCATATGCCAGAAAATAACCCATCTTCTACTGATATGTTCACCCACCACTACTTTTCTAGGCTTATTAACTTGATCAATATTTACATCAAAATAATCGTTGATGATATATCCAGCAGCTGCAATAAAAATATAAGTGAACAAGATGATGTAGAATGAAGCATCAAAACTATCTCCTACTTGAGGGAACAATGGCTTATAAATACAAAAGTGAAACAGCAGTTCGGCCAATACTATAAACAATAAATTGGGCCATCTAACTAATTTGAGAAAATATACAAGTACTTTCAAAATGATTAATTTAATTTAAGTGGCACGAATATGATCCACCAAGTCCCAATGATCATTTTGTTTTAAAGTCTTTTCAATCACTTCTCTTGCACAACCCTCTCCCCCTTTAGCAACTGCTTTATAATGAGAAATTGATTTTATTTCATTTACTGCATCTGCAGGACAAGATGCAATACCTACCAGTCTCATGGCTTCATAATCTGGCATGTCATCTCCCATGTACAAAATATGTTCCAACTCGATTTTATTTAAAATAGCCAACTCTTTTAACAACTCTGCTTTGTCTGATACTTTCATAAATACTTCCTCTACTCCCAATCTATTCAATCTATCTTTCACTTCTTCAGAATTGCCTCCTGAAATAACCCAAATCTTATAACCTTTCTTAATGGCTAATTGGATAGCATATCCATCTTTAATATTCATAGACCTTGCCATTAATCCGCCTGGCATTACCAATAGAGTGCCATTGGTTAAAACACCATCCACATCAAAAACAAAACATTGGATATTTTTAAAAGCTGCTAACACAATAAAAGAATTTTATTAAATATACTCTATTTCTGATTATCTCTCCATTCATACACCCAAGCACTTTGGATCATCTCTAAATGCCCTTCATTAGATTCTTCTTTTTTCCCTTCAAAATGAGGTAAACTCAATACCCACTCTAATAGGTCGGTGAATCTGACTCTATATATTTTTGACTCTGTAAACTCGTCCCCAAATTTTTCATACAATTTTTGTGCAATATCCTCGTGATCATTCCAATGAATGGGTGGTTCAAATTGACTCATAATTATTTCTATTTATTATTCTCCTAAAAATTGTGTTTGATCCGGTAAGGTTACTTCAATCAATCCATTACCGGTTTGTAGTTCACATTGGCATCCCAATCTAGATTCAATTCTTGGACTCACTGCTCTATCAATAAAGTCTTCTTCTTTATCTGATAATTCAGCTAAATGTTCCATTCCTTTATTTACATATAAATGACATGTACTACAAGCACATACTGCACCACAATTATGATGCAACTCAATGCCGTTATCCAACATCACTTCCAACAAACTTTGATCTGCCTCGATATTTTCTAAAATCACTGGATCTAATCCCTTTTGCTCAAAATTTACTTTAATAGAGTACATATAATTATGCTAAAATTTTGTGCAAATTTAGCCCTATCTTATTGAATGCTATTACTCAAGTGTCATTTTTTAGTTGCGAAATACAAAAAAACTCCAATCAGAGACTATCTGCACTTATCTTTGCACCAAAATTGGGAAAATGGCAAAGCAAGGGTTTTCAGAAAGGTTGTATCTAAAGTATCTAAGAACCAAATTCAAGACATTAGCCATTTTATCCCCTCAAAAAGCAGCACAACTAGCTTTTGATTTATTTTGTACACCTTATCCAAAGTATAAAAAGACCAAAACTCCTGCTATTTTTCATCAATCAAAAAAAATTAGCCTTAGCTTAAAAAATGGTATTGAAATAAGAGGCTACGAATGGCAATCCCCTCATCCTAATGGCCAAACCGTTTTAATCGCACATGGTTATGCAAGTTATTTTTACAAATTTGAGCAATATATTCAACCCCTTCTAAAAGAAGGTTTTAGGGTTATTGGCTTTGACGCTCCTGGACATGGCCGTAGCGAAGGCAAGTATATAAATGTATTAATATATAAAGATGCCATTCATGCCATTATGGAAGCTTATGGACCCATTGATCATTTTGTAGGACATTCACTAGGTGGTCTAACCATTTCATTAATTGCCGAGACCATCCAGTCTCCAGAAAGCCATAAATTTGTCTTAATCGCACCTGCTACCAAAACTACCAGCACTTTTGAGGGTTTTTTTAACTTAATGAGGTTTAGCCCCGAGCTAAAAAAAGCCTTTTACGAATTGGTAGAATCCCTATCTGGAAAGCATATTAGCTATTTTGAAGCCGATAGAGCCATTGAAGATTTCAAAGGCAAAGTACTATGGGTTCATGACCAAGATGACCCAGTTTGCTCCTATAAAGATTTGGAAAATTTTAAAAATAAAGATCCCAAAAATACTATGTTCTTGATTACCAACAACTTAGGACATAATAAAATATACAAAACACAGGCTGTAATAGACAAAATTGTCTCATTTTTAGCCTCCTAAGCGGGCTTCATTTTTATTTTTTGATTGAATACTATAATATTGCACCCATGTCAAAGAACTTATTAATAGTGGAGTCTCCTGCAAAAGCAAAGACCATTGAGAAGATTTTAGGGGAAGAATTTGAAGTAAGGAGTTGCTATGGCCATATCCGTGATTTGGAAAAAAGCGATATGGGTATCGACATGAAAAACAAGTTTTTACCCAGATATATTGTCCCAGCCGAGAAAGAAAAAGTGGTGAAGGAATTAAAATCCATGACAAAGAAGGCGAAGGAAGTTTGGTTGGCATCGGATGAGGACCGTGAAGGAGAAAGTATCAGTTGGCATTTAGCGGAGGTACTGGGTTTGGATCCCAAAAAAACCAAGCGCATTGTGTTTCATGAAATCACTGCTCCTGCTATTAAGAAAGCAGTGGAGAATCCAAGAAGAATTAATATGGATTTGGTAGATGCACAACAAGCAAGAAGAATTTTAGATAGAATTGTGGGTTTTGAACTAAGCCCCGTTTTATGGCGTAAAATTGGCATGCAAAAAAGCTTAAGCGCTGGTAGAGTTCAAAGTGTGGCCGTAAGATTAATCGCAGAAAGAGAAAGAGAAATCAACCAATTTATTCCTGAAAGTATTTTTAAAGTTTCGGCAATTTTTTCTGCATTAGATATTAATAAGAAGAAAGTTAAATTCAAAGCAGAAGGCCCACAAAAATTAAGTACAGCTGGTGCAGCTGAAGCATTTTTAAATTCTTGTAAGTCTGCTACTTATACAGTGAAAGACATTGCAGTAAAAGACGGGAAACGCACGCCATCAGCACCTTTCACTACTTCTACTTTACAACAAGAAGCTTCAAGAAAATTAGGTTATAGTGTAAGTAAGACCATGTTAATTGCTCAAAAATTATATGAAAGTGGTAAGATCACTTACATGAGAACAGACAGTATTAGCTTAAGCGAAACTGCCATTGACGCCATTAAAAAAGAAATTAAAACAAGCTTTGGAGATAAATATTATCAACCAAGAAAATTCAAAAACAAAAACGAAAGTGCACAAGAAGCACACGAAGCTATTCGCCCTACATACATGAATGAAAGTAAGGTAGATGATGCCGATACCAACAGATTATATGAATTAATTTGGAAGAGAACTATTGCTTCTCAAATGAGTGATGCGCAGTTTGAAAAAACAACAGCAAAAATTGAAATCTCTACCAATAAAGAAACTTTAACAGCAAGTGGTGAAGTAATGAAATTTGATGGTTTCTTAAAAGTATATTTAGAAGGAAAAGACGATGATGATATGGAAGAAGACGTGGATGCGTCTGATGGCGAAGCACTATTACCACCATTAAGCAAAGGACAGGTTGTAGACTTTGTTGATATGACTGGCTTAGAAAGATTCAGCCGACCTGCATCAAGATATACGGAAGCTAGTTTGGTGAAGAAATTGGAAGAATTAGGTATTGGACGACCTTCTACCTATGCTCCTACTATTACTACTATTATGAAGCGTAATTATGTAGAGAAAAGAGAGAAAGAAGGTATCAAAAGAAATTACCAGATTCTGAAATTAAATAACAAGGATGAGATAAAAACAGAAACTGCTTCCGAAATAACAGGTGCAGAAAAAAATAAATTATCTCCTACCGACTTAGGTTTGGTGGTAACAGACTTTTTAAAACAACATTTTGAAAAAGTAATGGATTTTGGCTTTACAGCTAAAATTGAAGGCGAGTTTGATGAAATTGCAGCTGGAAACTTGAAGTATAGTAAAATGTTGGAAGAATTTTACAAGCCTTTCCATGAAACCATTGACCATACATTAGAAACAGCAGAGAGAGCAAAAGGTGAAAGAGAATTAGGAACTGATCCAGTTAGTGGCAAGAATGTAATTGCTAGAATGGGTAGATATGGACCAATGGTTCAAATTGGTCACCAAGATGATGAAGAGAAGCCAAAATTTGCTAAACTGAAAGCCTCTCAAAGTATTGAAACCATCAGTTTTGAAGAGGCGATGGAACTATTTAAGTTACCAAGAACCCTTGGCGAGTTTGAAGGATCAGAAGTAACAGTGAATATTGGACGTTTTGGCCCATATGCTGCACACGACAAAAAGTTTTACTCTTTAAATAAAGAAATGGACCCTTACACTGTTCAATTAGACGAATTGGCTCCAATGATTGCAGAAAAACGTAAAGCCAAGGACGAGAGA
Source organism: uncultured bacterium (assembly GCA_963923775.1). GTDB lineage: Bacteria > Bacteroidota > Bacteroidia > Chitinophagales > Chitinophagaceae > Sediminibacterium. The sequence continues at coordinate 16,848 of CAWULX010000006.1, read as the reverse complement.
ACCATTAAAGTATTTGAAAAAGAGAAGATCCAATTGTTAAGAGGGCCTTATGGACCATATATCAAGCAAGGTTTAAGGAATTTTAAATTAACCAAAGAGCAACAAGAAAAGGTGGAAACCTTAACCATCGAGGAAGTAAAAGAAATCATTGAAGAGTTAAAGAAAAACCCTCCTCGCAAAACAGCTCGTAAGAAGAAAGCTTAAGCAATAGAGGGCTTACTCATTTGTTTTACAAAGTTAAAATGTGCTTTGATCGCACTTAATACTGTTGGGTATTCAATATAATTTAATTTGAAATCTTCACAGGCTTGTTTTACAATCTTGCTTATGGCAGGATAATGAACATGAGAAACCTTTGGGAAAAGATGATGTTCAATTTGGAAATTCAAACCACCTACTAACCAACTTACTAACCTGTTTTTAGTAGCAAAATTAGCAGTTGTATTTATTTGATGTGCAGCAAACTCATCTGGCATTTTATTGTCAGGTTGAATAGCTAGTGGAAAATCAGTATCTTCTACTGTATGAGCTAATTGGAACACAATACTTAATACAAAACCAGCAAACATAGTAGCAATTAAGAAACCCACTAACCAGCTCACCCATCCTACCATATAAATTGGAAGTACTACAAAAGCAATAACATGATACAATTTAACTGACCAAAATTCTACATGTTCTGCCCAGGTCATACTTTTGAAACTAATATTACCAATTTTCTTAGAAAAATACTTTTTGTAATCGGCGAAGAAAATCCAAAATATGTATAACAACATATATAAGAACCAAAAATAAATATGCTGAAAACGATGCATTGAATAATATTTCTGAGTGGGTGCCATTCTCATGAATACGCCTACTTCGATATCATCATCCACACCATCAATATTGGTATAAGTATGATGGATAGTAACATGCTTCATCCCCCACATAAATCTACTTGCACCTAAAACACTAATTGAAGAAGATGCCAGATTATTTAACCAAGCATATTTACTAAAACTTCCATGACTTCCATCGTGCATTACATTAAAACCAATAGCAGCAATTAAACCTCCAAAAACCACAGATTCCAAAATGGCTAATAAAGTGCCAGGAGTGTAAAATACCAAATGGATATAGGTAATAACTAGTAAACTAATTAATAAAATAGCTTTAGAAAACAACTTAAAATTACCTGTTGCTTTTATTTGATTTTGTTCCAAATATTCATTCACACGTCTCTTTAATTCTGCATGTAAAGATTTAGTACTCGATGGGAATTTGGGTGTAGCGAAAACTTGATTTTGCATGTCATTTAGATAATATTCAAATATAAACAATAAGCAACATTCTTTTCAATGAAATGACGACTTATTTTGGCTAACGAATAGTTATTAAGTTTATTATGTAAACTATTGTTAAATATATCCACAGGTAGGGATAAATAATCAAGGCATATATGGCATTTTTTGCGTTGATTTGAATATGCAAAAGACTGCTGAAGAAATACAAGCATTGTTCAAATTAATCGATGACCCAGACGAAGAAGTATATTCTACCATTTCTAGTAGAATTTTACATTATGGCAGTCCCATTATTCCAGATTTAGAGCATTTATGGGAATCAACATTAGACGAAGTAAGTCTTGAACGCATCGAAATGATGATTTACAAACTGAGATTGCAAGATTTAAAAGAATCTATTATAGCATGGAAGTCACAAGAAGAACCTTCTTTGTTTGAAGGCGCTTTATTGGTCACTAAATTTCATTATCCAGAAATCAATTTGGATAATTTGAGAAATCAATTAGAAAAAATTAGAAGAAATATATGGCTTGAGTTGAATAATTATTTGACCCCACTTGAACAAGCCAATGTTTTACGAAATATTCTTTTTAGTTACTACCAAATTAAAGGAACAGAAGTAAGCTATGAAAAGCCTGAAGCTTTTTTAATTTCTGCCCCTTTATTATCTAAAAATGGCAATGCCTTTTCTAACGCCATATTGTATGCTGAATTATGTCAGCAATTAGATATTTTAGCCGATTTTATTAATATCCCTAAGCAATGCATCATTGCTTTTTACACAATGGATTGGGACCCAGACGCTATTGTGCCTAATCCACAAGAATTTATACAATTTTATATTGAAGGGACCACTGGTAATGCATTTTCTCAAAAAGATTTGGACCAATATTTTCAACGTTCCAATATTGAACCCAAAAACTCCTATTATAAACCATTGAGTAATCAAAGAATTATCAAAAAATTAATTCAGGAATTTTCTAAATGCTTTAGCAGTCCAACACTCCAATTTAAGCAACAAGACTTAACTGATTTAGCCAACCTATTAGACTAATGATTGTCACCAAAGGACATATATATCATAGTCCCATTGGAGCTATGTTATTAGAAGCAAATGAACAAAGTATTGTACGTTTAGAATTTATAGAAGAAGCAGAATTGATTGATCTGGAAATAGATAACACAGCATCCAACTCAGTTATTCATCAATGTATTGATGAATTGATAGAATATTTTAGTGGTCAAAGAACTTCTTTTACAGTTCCAATACATCAGGATGGCACTGATTTTCAACAAAAGGTTTGGAAAGAATTATATGAAGTGCCTTTTGGAAAAACATTAAGCTATGGAGAATTAGCTAAAAAATTAGGCGATCCTAAATGTATAAGAGCAGCTGCTGCAGCTAATGGAAAGAATAAAATTGCCATTATTGTCCCCTGTCATCGAATTATTGGAGCAGATCAATCCTTGGTAGGTTATGCCTGGGGCAAATCAAGAAAAAGATGGCTTTTGCAACACGAATTTCGATTGGCACTAGGTGTTCAAACCTTATTTTAAATCTTTAAGAATCGATCCATTAAAACCGAAAGGGAGTAAATCTGAACCTGATTTAAAGATCATTACCTCTCCTTCTAAACCAGCCAAAATAACCCTGATAGGTGATTGATATCTATTTTCATAATCTAGAATGGATTGCCTGCACATGCCACATGGTGATAATGGCTCTTTTGAAGGCTTGCCAACAGGTTCATAGCTAACTGCTAATGATTGTATAGATACCCCTGGAAATTGACTCCCAATGCTATTTAACAAGGTACGCTCTGCACATATTCCCACAGGATAACTTGCACTTTCTTGATTAGAACCAATTATTATTTCTCCTGTATGTAATCTTGCAGCAGCACCTACTTTGAAATTTGAATATGGGGCATAAGCTGTAGTGGTAGCTTTTCTTGCAGCTTCTAATAATAATTGATCTGCTTTGCTTAATTCATTTGCATCAGCAAATGATTCATATTCAAATTCAAATTTTTGTAACATACTATTTGATTAAATTAAAAATTCTATTCCATCTAATAGACTTATCATAACTAAACCAAATCAAAGCTGCTTTACCAACAATATGTGTTTCTGGAACAAAACCCCAAAATCTACTATCCTGACTTCTATGGCGATTATCCCCCATCATCCAATAGTAATCTTGTTGAATTGTATAGGTTGTAGTGGGTTTGCCATTAATTACGTACTGACCATTCACTTTATCCAAAGTATTGTGCTCATAAGAACTTATCAATCTTCTATATATTTCAATAGTTGAGTCATTTAAATTAATAATATCCCCTTTTTTAGGAATACGAATTGGACCAAAATTATCTATAGTCCAAGGAAAATGAGCGATATCATTGGGGAAAGTGTATCCAATATTTTGATCAACAAATAATTTAACAGATTTTACTTGAGGCAAGTTTTTTAGTTTCGCGGCTGCTTCTGCAGTCATATTAATTCTAAAAGTATTTGCTGTACCTTCTATTAAACTAAAATCTGCAGTGGCTTCTGTTGTATTAATACCTATTGTCTCATTGATAAAATCTTCTGGAATATTTTGACCATTGGTCTCTACCACATATTCTGTTTGTGCCGCATTTGTAATTAATGCTGGAGCTTGATTCACCCATAATACCCCATTCTTAATTTCTAATACATCTCCTGGTATAGCAACACATCTTTTAATATAGTTATCCGTTTTATCCATTGGGTGCACCAATATGGGATAGTCTGCCTGTAATTTTTCTCTATTCCCATTATACTCCGCACTTCTTAAAACATCATAATAAGGTATCTTACTTCCAAAGTCTGGCAAATTAATAATGGTATCGCCAGCAGGAAAATTAAATACTACTATATCGTTTCTCTTAATTTTTCTGATAGCTGGCAGTCTTTTATAATCCAACTGAATTAATTTAGTATAAGACGGAGTAGTAATAGAACCAGGCATTGTATTATGAACAAAAGGGAAAGACAATGGTGTTTGAGGTATTCTTGCACCAAAAGTAATTTTATCAACAAACAAGAAATCATTCACCAACAATGTCTTCTCCATACTTTCTGATGGAATCACATATGCTTCAAAAATAAATGTTCTAATTAATGTGGCCGCAACCACGGCAAATACCGCAGCGTCAATCCACTCTCTGGCTCCCGATTTATGATAATGTTCTAATGCTTTCTCTCCATGCCAAACACCTTTGTCGGTAAAACCTAAATAAGGTAAATAAATAAAAGGAATAAGTACCGTTAAAGTATGATCTATTAAATTAACTCTTTTAAAGTGCATTACAAAAATGATACTAATCCATAAACTTACAAATTGTCCAAGTACAGGTATTAGCTGAATCCAAAACCAAAATTTTGGAATACCACATAACTTAACTACTTCCCAAGTATTGTAAATAGGGATAATCGCTTTATTGGCAGGAACACCCGCTTTTTTTAACATGGCATAAATACCAATATGCCAACCTACCCAAAACAATATAAAAAAGATCATTCCCATAAAAGTTGATTAATGTGTTATAACAAAAATATCCCTTTATGAGGGATATTTGTTTAAAAGATAGTTAATTGTATCATCTTATCCTTAAAAGGCTTAAATCAAGGATTATCTGCCTACTACTTCTTTCACCAGTTTAACTGTTCTAGTTACATCTGGAATTGCTAGAGCAGTTAAATTAGGTGCATAGTGCATTGGAGCATCCGCACTACAGATTCTTCTAATAGGTGCATCTAAATAATCAAAGCCTTCTTTTTGAATTCTATAAGTGATTTCAGAAGATACAGAAGCAAAAGGCCATTGTTCTTCAACAATCACCAAACGATTGGTTTTCTTTACACTTTCCAAAATAGTTTCCCAATCCAAAGGTCTAATAGTTCTTAAATCAATTACTTCAGCACTGATACCTTCTTTCTCTAATTCTGCTGCTGCACCTAAAGCCACTTTCATCATTTTATTGAATGAAACAATGGTAACATCTGTACCATACTTCTTAATATCTGCCTTTCCTAATGGAATATAATATTCTTCTTCTGGCACTTCAGATTTATCACCATACATTACTTCACTCTCCAAAAACATTACTGGATCTTCTTCGTAACGAATAGCTTGTTTTAATAAACCTTTTGCATCGTATCCATTAGAAGGAGAAACAACTTTTAAACCAGGAATATTCGCTAAGAAACTTTCAAAAGCTGTAGAGTGTTGTGCCCCTAATTGACCTGCACTTCCATTTGGACCTCTCATTACAATTGGACAACCAATTTGACCACCACTCATTGCCAACATCTTACTTGCAGTGTTTAAAATCTGATCCAAAGGCAATACTGCAAAGTTCCAAGTCATAAACTCAACAATAGGTCTTAAACCATTTTGTGCAGCACCTACTGCAACTGCTGCAAAACCCAATTCGGAAATGGGCGTATCAATAATTCTTTTTGGACCAAACTCTGCCAACATGCCTTGGCTCACCTTGTAAGCTCCATTATATTCAGCTACTTCTTCTCCCATCAAAAGCACACGCTCATCTCTTCTCATTTCTTCATTCATGGCTTCACGAAGGGCTTCTCTAAAGGCTATAGATCGCATGGGTATTCCAGTTTTAATTTGAGATGCAAAAATAGTATTTTATGCAGGAAAAAAGCCCAGTTTGGGGCAAAAAAAATCCCCTCCCGTTATTCGGGAAGGGATTTGGTAAGATAGTTGGGACTAACCCATCCTAGATATCTTACAATATGTTATATGCAAAACTTACATAGTATAATCCGCCAATTGCTGGACTACCAAATGCAGTTCTGTAATAATGGTTGAAAATGTTAGTACCACCCACTTTAACCAAAGATTTGATACTTGGTACTTTGTAAGTTAATACAGCGTCTACAGTATTGTATGCAGAAACAGCACCTACACCAAATGTACCTTCATACATAAAGCCATCTTGGTAGTGTAAGCTAGCTCCAAATCCTAATCTGTTCTTTAACATGAAACCACTATTGTTTACACCTAAGTTCACTCTCATTTTTGGAGTGTTGAAATAAGAAATAAAGCCGTTTGGTAAAGCACCAATTTCATCAGATGAAACGCTACCGTTTACTGTGAAATTATGAGGCAATAAATAGTCTAAAGATAAACCCCAACCTGCGCTTGATACATCCGCATCAGCATTTGTTGAAATACTATATCCAAGACGCTTATTCGCATCTAATAAATCATATACAGATTGTGCAGCAGTTCTAGATTGTAAAACAGTTACACCACTAATAAAGTTTTTGTAACTACCAGCATAAGCATAAAAGTCAACCATTAATTTCTTTGCTACTAAAGCCTTATAACCTACTTCATAAGTACTTAAAGACTCAGGCTTGAAATCTCCAAAGTTTTGTTGTTTTAACAATCCTGTATTTGGAGCACCCATCATAACAGAAGCACCAAATTGTTGAACACTTGCTAAAGTATAAACTGGGTTAACTTGAAAATGGTTGAATGTTCTTAAAGCTTCTAAACCACCCATTAACTTAGTTCCACCACCCACAGTCAAGTTGATCCATTGGTTTTGTGTAGTAGGGAAACGGTAAGCTGTTTGGTAAGAGAAACGTAAGTTCTGATCTTGAGATAATTTCACCACCATTGTAAATCTTGGAGTGAATCGACCTTCAAAGTTTTGGTTTTTATCATATCTACCAGATAAAGAGAACTTGATGAAATCATCTAAGAAACGCTTTGACAATTGAGCATAAGCACCATTTTCCATGATAGAGATTTTACCTGCTGTATCAGCAAATAAAGTTCCTTTAGAATCTAACCAATATTCTTTGTGACTTGCACCCATGATGAAGTCAGCATTGTATTTGTCTAAACCTAATTTCTCAGTGAAATTGTATTGACCTTCAACAACATATAATGAAGTTCTATCTAAGAATAACGCACCACCTTGAGAGATAGGAGTATTTACAATAGATTGGAATCTTGGATCTTGAGAAATATTACCTGTTGGACGACCTGCATCAGCTTGAGCTCTTGCAGCAGCGTGTGCAGATAAAATATCCAAACCAGCATCTCTAGCTGCCACATATGCACCAGCATAAGTTGGATACCAAGTTGTACTTGCTTTCCAAGCTTCGTTAAAATAACGAGAAGCAATTGTTGAGTTAAATGATTTACCAGAGTTTTCTAAAGTTGCATATGCTCTGATATACCAATCTTTTGCTTTTAATTCAAATTTGAATTGACTCATCTTTAAGTCTTTCAAAGAATAACGATCACTACCAGTATACACTGTATTACCTTGACCAGTGTAACCACTGATGGAAGCTTCAACATCATCATTTACTTTATAGTGAACAGCACCTGTGAATTTAACATTCTTAGTTACTGGATCAATTACATCAATTTCATTATAACCAGTTCTACTTACATTCACTCCTGTAAAGTAACCTTTTGCGTTACCATACAAGAAAGGAGCGTAAGGAGCTAATGCAGCGTTTTGAGAACCTAAGAACGCAGAATATTTAGCTAATGAACTAAATAAAGCAGTTGCACCATATAATTGATTGTAAGCACCAGTTGCATAAGCGCCAGCAGCTGCACCATAAACTGGAGTGTAAGATTGTGTTAATGTGCCAATGATACCTGCTTTAACACCATCATATACACCAGATAAAGTTGAAGTTGTTTCATCACCATAAACGTTCACACCATCATAGTTAGGATCGTGATATCTAGTACCACCAATTGTTTGACCATTTTGAGTACCAGTAGTTCTAGAATAGTTTTGTGTATTGTTTGCTAACCAGTCTTGCGCTTCCATGTATTGCATACCCACTTTGTAAGCCCAACGATTTCCCACTTTTTGTGCAAATCTTACTGCATAATCTTTATAAGCAGATTGAGGTCTTTGATAGTTATCTACGTCCTTGATACCTTGCTTAATTTGGAAACTTAAACCTTGGTATTTGAATGGACTTTTAGAGTTAATCAAAACAGTACCATTCATACCACCTGCACCATATAATGCAGAAGAAGCACCTGGTAATAATTCTATGTTATCTACGTCTAATTCTGTCAAACCAATAACACTACCCACAGAGAAGTTCAAACCTGGAGCTTGGTTATCCATACCGTCAATCAATTGATTTAAACGGGTATTACCAGAACCATTAAAACCTCTTGTAGAGATACTCTTAAAGCTTAAACTTGCAGTAGTGATATCCACTCCTTTTAAGTTAGCTAAGATGTCATAATAGTTAGTAGCTGGAGCTGATTTAATAGCATTAGTGTTGATTCTTTCAATAGTTACTGGAGATTCTAAAATTCTCTCAGACACTCTTGAAGCGGCAACAACTACCTCAGAACCCAATACGAAACTAGGCTTAAGGTTTACAGTTATGTTAGAAAAATCAGTTACACTTACTTCTTTACTTTCAAAACCTACTGAAGAGAACACTAAAGTAAATGGAGGTTTTACTGACACTGGTAAAGTGAAAGTACCTTTATCACTAGTGTAAGTACCATTGTTTGAACCCTTTAAGGATACAGTTACAGCGGTTAAAGTTTCAGCGTTAGTTGCATTTTTAACAGTACCTTTTACAGTACCAGCAGTTTGGGCATTTGCGTTTAAAGCTACCATAGCAGCCATGCAAAAAAGACCAAAATGTCTTAAAAATTTGCTCATAATTAATTGTTTTTAAATTGAATTGTACAGCAAAATACCCATTTTTAGGCACTTTAGAAAAAATTATAGAATATAATGTTAAAATTATAATTTAGCTCTATGATTCAGCACCCTTTCCCTAAACAAGTCAATGAGTACCATGGCAAAGTAAGAGACGTTTATTACATTGATAATGAACTACTTGTGATGGTAGCAAGTGATAGAATTTCAGCTTTTGATGTCATTTTACCTAGACCCATCCCCTTCAAAGGGCAGGTTTTGAATCAAATTGCAGCTTATATGCTAAAAGCGACTGAAGACATCTGTCCAAATTGGCTTTTAAGCACTCCAGCCCCCAATGCTGCTATTGGTAAAAAATGTACCCCTTTTAAAATTGAAATGGTGGTAAGGGGCAATTTGGTGGGTCACGCTTGGAGAACCTATCAAGCTGGAGGTAGGACTTTATGTGGAGTTAATCTACCTGAAGGTCTTCAGGAAAATGATTTTTTCCCTACCCCCATCATCACTCCTTCTACTAAAGCAAGCGAGGGTCACGATGAAGATATTTCTAAAGATGAAATCATTGCTCAAGGTTTGGCTTCTGTAGAAGACTGGGCAACTTTAGAAAAATATGCATTAGCACTTTTTCAAAGAGGTAAAGAAATTGCTGCAAAAAGAGGTTTGATCTTAGTTGATACTAAATATGAATTTGGAAAAATTGGCGATACCATTTACTTAATGGATGAAATACATACGCCTGATTCTTCTAGATATTTTTATGCGGAAGGTTTTGAAGCAAGACAATCTACCAAGTCTAAACAAAAACAATTGAGTAAAGAGTTTGTAAGAGAGTGGCTAATTGACAATAACTTCATGGGAAAGGAAGGTCAAACAGTTCCTGAAATGAAAGATGAATGGATAGTGACTATTTCCAAAAGATACATTGAATTATACGAACAAGTTATTGGAGAGCCTTTCAAACCAGATCAGAAAACAGATGATCAAACCTATGATTTGATTTGTGATGCTCTAAAAAAATTAGGCATTGAATAATAAAAAAAGTCTCGTAATTGTATCGAGACTTTTTTTATTATTTTACTTCAATATCTATTCCTAATCTTGGTCTTAATCTTTGTTTACTTTTATTAAAAACCTGCATTCCTTTCTTCTCTCCTTTTCTTAATGCTTCCTGTTGTTCTAAAGGCAAGTGATAAACTTCTTGACAAGCAGTGGTGCAACATCCATCAAAAGCTTTAGCACAATCATCGCATTGGATGAATAATAAATGACAAGCATCATTTTTACAATTGGTATGTGTATCTGCTGGTTTTCCACATTGATGACATTTGGCAATTATATCTTCTGTTATACTCTCACCTAAACGATCGTCAAACACGAAATTTTTTCCTTTAAACTTACTTTCTAATCCTGCTTCTTTGATTTTATTGGCATAATGAATAATGCCTCCTTCTAAATGAAACACATTTTTAAATCCTTGATGCAACATATAGGCACTTGCTTTTTCACATCTAATGCCACCTGTGCAATACATGATTATGTTTTTATCTTTATTATCTTTCATCATGTCCGCGGCCATAGGCAACTGCTCTCTAAAAGTATCGGAAGGAATTTCAATAGCATTTTCAAAATGCCCTACTTCAAACTCATAATGATTTCTCATATCAATCACCACTGTATCGGGGGATGCTAACAACTGATTCATTTGTTGGGCATTTACATACTTGCCCTTATTTTCCATGCTAAAATTAGGGTCTTCAATGCCATCTGCAACAATCTTATCGCGCACTTTAATTTTCAATACCCAGAAACTTTTACCATTATCATTCACAGCAATATTCAAACGTATGCCGTTAAGTGATTTATAAGAATATAAAAAATCCCTAAACACATTGAAGTAATGTGAAGGCACACTTATTTGTGCATTAATGCCTTCTGTTGCTACATAGATTCTTCCAAAGACTTTCATTGCATTGAATGCTCGATACAATTCATCTCTAAAAGCTTGTGGATCTTGGATAGGGAAATACTGATAAAAACTGATGGTTGTTCTAGGAAAATCTTCCTCATACAACTTTTGTTTCAACTCTTGGTTGGAAACACGATTGTGTAATACTGACATAAATTAAATTTTTATCCCAATTGCAGGTTGGGGAAATTCAATACAAAATTAGCAAAAATTATGCTTTTCTCAAAAACGATGCAGTTAAGGAAGCCATACCTCCTATTAAAAACCCTACTATCGCAGTAATGACAATCAATAAAACATATGAACCATGCAAGGGCAATATATTGGCTACTTTTGTTGATAATAAATGATTATTTGCCATATCTATACCTGTTGCTAATCCGGCCCAAATAGCTCCTACTCCTATAGCACCAGTTAAAAATGAGGTCAAAGGTTTTTGTGGAATAGCAAGAGCAATAATAAAATTAGTGATTACAAAACTCCACCAAGGCAGCACTGTATATAAACCAATTGCAAAACATGCAATGGCAGATAAAAAAATGGTCACTACTATTTTTACAGAATTGTTTTTCATAATATTTTTTTAAGCTTTACTAAATTGAATATGCCATTTAGTATGTTCGTTTGCTTTTAGTTTTTCTTTAGGTAAGAATAATAATCGATAATATTTTCCTGCTGCCCAATAATCTACAAAACTATCATAGTATGAGCTACCAGGATTACCACTTTGGCCACCAGGATATAATCCATAAGCTTCTATTTCATCTGTTAAATGCACCACCATTCTCCAACTTGGTCCATGATTCTCTGAAGTGGCATTAATAATGTTGACTCCGCCACCAATGGGCAGATTCAATCTACTCAATGCATCTGTTTTAGTTAAATGCATTACCCTAGTAGCTTTAAATGCAGACCAACTTAATTTATTTTCTTTTTCTAGCTGCTCTAATTTAAAAGTAGCTTTTTCGATACCCACTAATACTTGATCTTTTAAAGTTTCTACTTTATTCTTTGTATTAATATCATCTGCTACAGAGAAATTACTATCTCTTAACATTTGCTCTACTAAAACATAAGATTCTGGTTTGGTTAATGGAATGGACGAACCTGCTAATTCATCTCCCCATACCGCGCTCTCAACACTATCCCAAATGACTTTAAAGACAGTAATGCCTTCGGAATTTGGCTGATTGTATAAATCCCATTGATTCATTTTATTCACCATGTTTTTTGCCGAAGCAGACAAAGATTCCATTTGTACAAATTTCATCAATGCAGGTCTTGCCATTGCAGCAAACACATTATAATTGTTGGTTTGTAATGCTTGCATGTCTTCTGGCGTAATATTAGACATAGTTGCCAATTGCTTGTTCACACTAATACCTCTATATAATGGGAAAGAAGCAGCAGTCCCTAAATAATAAGGATAAGTAGCATCTACTGATTTTTGATTCGCACTACTTACGAAACCTCTTTCCGGATTTTTAATAAATGGATTTTCTTCATTCGGAATCAAACCCTGCCAAGAATAGCTAGAATCTTCTCCTGGCATAATAAAATCTCCTTGTCTATCCCATCTTGCAATAAAAGAGCCTTGTTGTTTGATAGCAATATCACCCGTTTTTGTAGCCATAACAAAATTTTGACCTGGGCATTTCCAAAGTGCAATCGCTTTTAAATAATCATCTGTGTTCTTAGCTCTATTTAATTGATAAAAAGTTTCTACTCCTGTGGAAGCTTCATGAGCAGTCCATTTAACCGCTAAATTTCTACCCTTTGACTGTGGATTTTGATAATGAGCATCATACATAGCAGGACCCCAATGAGTCATTGCAATTTCTTCTACAACATCTGCACTATCTTTAACTTTAATCACTTCAGTCCTTTTGGTTGTTGCTTTCCATGCACCATTGTACCAATATTCATTCTGTGTACTATCCTTGAATTTCAATTCATAATAATCTAACACATCTCTTCCAGCATTCGTAACACCCCAAGCCAAACTATCATTGAATCCAATAATCACTGCCGGAGATCCAGGAAAACTTGCACCATAAGTACTATGCGTAGGTGTAGTGATTTGAACTTCATACCATAAAGAAGGCAGATTTAATCCCAAATGAGGATCACTACACAAAATAGGTCTACCAGATTTTGTTTTAGTTCCAGATACTGCCCAGTTATTACTTCCATTGTTCTTATCTGGAGCTGCTGGAGCTTCCGATACATCATGTACAATCTTTGTTGAATCTGTTTTATGTAAATAAGCCATATCCGCATTGGTAGGTGCTATTGGATGTATCGAAGCTGTTGCAAATTCAGTTCCTCTTGGAATAATAGGATCTAGAGAATCTTGTTGATTGGTATATAATTTATCAAATAAATCATAGCCTAAATAATCTCTAGTATTGGTTAACTGCAAATCGGCTGAAGCAGATCTACCGGTTAAATCATAAGACATGAACATCAAGAAAAGATAGGTTTTCTTTGGAGTCCATTCTTCTGGTTGATAGTTCATTAGTTTATATTCAAAAGGAATATTTTCTGGAGACAATTGTTTCATATAAGCATTCACACCTGCGGTATATGCATCAACCGTTGCTTTCATTACAGGATTTGTCTCATTAATCATCCTCTCCGTTTGCTCTGCACCATACACCATTCCTAATCTTCTAAAAAACTTATCAATGGATAATTTATCGGCACCTGCAATCTCACTTAATCTTCCAGCCGCAACCCTAGTTTGAAAGTCCATTTGCCATAATCTAAATTGGGCATGCAAATAACCTTGCACGAAATAAGCGTCTTCATCATTTTCTGCATAAATATGAGGCACCAAGCGATCATCCATATATACATCCACTTTGCCTTTTAAATTTTCTGCCAAGATATGGGCATCAAAATTAGTATTCAATTTTTCTGCATTCTTCCAAAAGCCTTGTTGAGGGGAAAGAAAATAACCCAATTTGGGTGTTTTAGAACCGCCCACTGGTAATTGTGTATTAAGAACCGAAACCAATGATACAGTCACAATAGCCGAAGCTAAAAATGGCAATAAACGCATAGCAATTATTTAGACTTCTAAATTAAGCAATATTTACAAGTTCACCACTAAAAAAACTGATTGCTTTTTGTAAGTTTAAATAAGGATAAGATTTTTGCAATGTTTGCGCCTTAGCTAAAGCATTTTGTAAAAAAACTTGATGCGCTTGGCTATTTTTATTGAATGGTTTATGTTGTATAGCCAATTGTAGTTCAGCTACCTGTTTCATTATTTGCTGAGTAGAACTAGCATAAAATGTTTCTACCCACTTTTCCCATACATACTGGGTAGCTGCATAATTGGGATGAACCAAATCTTCTGCATAAAAACGATAATCCCTTAAATCATCAATGACATATTCATAAGCTGGGAAATAATAAGTTCCATCAGTTTTGGCAATTATATCATGTACTGCTTGAATTAAAACTGACTTACTTCTATTGTTTTCTACTAATCCCTCTCTTAAATGTCTTACCGGACTTACAGTAAAAATAATTTGTAACCCTGGGTTGAATGATTGCAAATCTTTCACCAATGTTTGAAAAAGGCTGGTTAATTCAGCAGACTGCATTAATCTTTTTTCAAACCAATTGGAAGGTGCTTTATGATTATTGGCAACTACTAAGCCTTGTTGGCCATCTGCCAATGTTGTTAAATAATATAACCATGCGGATCCTAAAGTAATGACTAATTGATTCGCTTCTTTTAAATAAACATGCGCCTCTTTTATGGATGTATTTATTTTACTCAAAGCAGCATCTACAGTATTATCTGAAAATTTGGAATGATGATGCCAGCTATTATATAACTCATTTAATTCAAATAAATCTTCTTTACCATATTGTTTGCACTGTATATAATCTCTCAATGCATTATGAACGCTCATTGGATTAAACAATATACCATGTGGATTTTCAAGCACATCAAATAAGTGCTTTTGCATTTTTGCACCCATGTTTTCAGTAAAACAGGAGCCTATCAATAGCATCTTATCTTGATATCCAATTTGTAGATTGGAAGAAGTGGCTTCTAATGTTAATTTAAATTTCATTTGAACATCCTTTGCTTCATAGCCTCATATAGAATGATGCCAGCTGCTACCGATACATTGAAAGAATCAAATGAGGTAGCCATGGGTATTTTAAAGAAATAATCTGCTGCTTTTGCAAGAAATGGTTGCACTCCTCTACCCTCATCTCCCATAATAATACAAGAAGGAATAGTCAAATCCAACTCATGAACATTTTTATCTGCTCTCATTTCGCTTGTGAATACCTGAATACCATTTAAATGAAGTGTATCCACTGCTTTTAATAAACTACTTACTCTAATCACTTGTATATGCTCTAAGGCTCCTGCACTACTTTTGAAGGCTTCTTCATTTAATGCACCAACTCCTTTATCTGGTATGATTAATGCTTGTGCTCCACAACAATGTATACTTCTACTTATTGCCCCAATATTTCTTACATCCGTAACTCCATCCAACATCATGAATAAAGGCGTTTCTCCTTTTGCCACCACAAAGTCTATTACTTCTTGCAAATCCATATATTTCACCATGGAAATAAAAGCCAAAACACCTTGATGGTTTGCCTTAGTCATTCCATTTAATTTCTCAATAGGAACTAATTGAATAGGGATATTATGATCTAATGCAGCTTTTTTAATTTCAGATAAGCCTTCGCCTTGTGCATTTTTTTGAATCAATATTTTTTCAATATTGGTATCAGAAGAAAATGATTCTATAATTGGCTGTCTGCCAATGATAAATTTTCTCTCAGACATTTGAGGTCTTGGACTAAATCTTCTAGGACCATTAAATTTGCTTTTTCTTTCCTGCATGAGTCAAAACTAATTATTTTTAAGCAGTTCCCATTTAAGAATTGCAGCAACAGATATAGAATCTGTTATTTTACCATCTAATACCCACTGCAATGCTTGTCTAAAAGGTATTTTTTGAATAGATAATTGTTCTGTTTCTTCTGGCTCTGCTTCTCCAGTAGTTAAATCTTGTGCAACATATACCACTGCAAATTCATCAGATACAGAATTAGAAACATCCATTCTTAAAATTTCTTTCCAAGATTTAGCTTCCAATCCTGTTTCTTCTTTTAATTCTCTTTTAGCAGCTGTTAACCAATCGGTACCTTCTGGACAGCCTCCTTCAGGAATTTCCCAACTATACTTATCTAATGGAAATCTGTATTGACCAACTAAATAAGTATTATCCTCTGCATCAATTGCAATTACACCGACTGCTATATTTTTAAAATGTACTTTACCGTAGATACCTTCTGTTCCTGCAGGTGTAATTACATTATATTCCGTTAGATTAATCCATGGATTATCATACACCATTTTACTATCTTTTTTTATCCAAGGATTTTGCTCTTTGCTCATAAATAAAATATAAAGGCTTTATAATAAAAATCCCTCCCCGAATTATCGGAAAGGGATTTAAATTTTTAATTCGATCTTATTTTAAACCAAAGGCTTTTTTAACCTTTGATACATAATCTAATTTCTCCCAAGTAAACAATTCTACTTTCATAGTCTTTGATTTACCATCAGGGCTAGTGAATGTTTTAGTCACTACTTCATTCTTACGACCCATATGACCATAAGCAGCAGTCTCACTATACATTGGTGTTCTTAACTTTAATCTTTGCTCAATAAAGTAAGGGCGCATATCAAAGATACCTTCTACCATCTTACCAATTTGACCATCAGTTAAATTTACTTTAGCAGTACCATATGTGTTAACATTGATAGAAGTTGGCTTAGCCACACCAATTGCATAAGATACTTGCACCAATACTTCAGAAGCTA
>CAWULX010000005.1:0-37677 GCA_963923775.1 uncultured bacterium | reverse complement strand
AAGTATGCTAATTATGGGTAAGAATTCTGCTCCAGGTGAACAAGAAGAAGCTGCGATCGCAGCTGCAAAAGTAGCTGCAGATGGAGTTGCTGCTAAAGTAAATACCTTCTTTGAAAAAGATTGGGCGGAGTTTAGAAAGTTGGTAGAATCAACACCTATTAAGAAATTCAAAGATATTGAAGTAATTAAATAAGTAGAAAAAATGAGTCTCTTCGGAGACTCATTTTGTTAAAATCAAAAAGTATGAAAAAAACGATTGCAATTGTATTACTAATGGTTGTTGCTTGTACAACTGGAGTAATGGCACAGAAGAAAAAAACCGTAGCACCTGTTCAGGCTGCTAGTATAACACAGGACCCAATCATTAAAGCTCAAAACTTTAGATTAATTGGACCATTCAGAGGAGGAAGAGCTGCTGCTGCTGTTGGCTCTTATGCTGAACCTAATACATTCTTTATGGGTTCAACTGGAGGTGGTGTTTGGAAATCTACTGACGCTGGAACGAATTGGAAAAATATTTCCGATGGCTATTTTGGTGGAACGATTGGTGCTATTGCTATTGCGCCATCCAATGAATCTATCATTTATGTAGGTGAAGGAGAGAACACCATGCGTGGTAATGTAAGTGAGGGCTTAGAAGGTGCATGGAAATCTACAGACGATGGTAAGACATGGAAAAATATTGGTTTAAAAGAAGGTCGTCATATTGTTAGAATGATTGTGCATCCTAAAAATCCGGATATTGTTTGGGCGGCTGTGATGGGACATTTATTTGGACCTAATGAAAATAGAGGTGTATATAAAAGTACTGATGGTGGAACAACATGGAAGAAGGTTTTATATGTAAATCCTCAAACTGGTGCAAGTGATTTAATCATTGATCCAAGTAATCCAGATGTTTTATATGCAGGTACTTGGCAATTAATTAGAACACCTTATAGTTTAGAAAGTGGTGGAGAAGGCTCAGGTATGTACAAGAGTACTGATGGTGGAGAAACTTGGACCAATATTAAAGCTGCAAAAGGTTTGCCTAAAGGTGTTTGGGGAATTGTAGGAATTGGTATTGCTAAATCTAATACTGATAAATTATATGCTTTAATTGAAAACAAAGATGGTGGTTTATTTATGTCAGATGATGCGGGTAAATCTTGGGAATTGGTTTGTAGTGATAATAATATTCGCCAAAGAGCTTGGTATTACACAAAAGTATTTGTTGATCCATCAGACGAAAATAAAGTATACTGTCCCAATGTAAACTTTATGGTTTCAACAGATGGTGGTAGAAATTTTAAAGCAGTTCAAACACCTCATGGAGATCACCATGATTTATGGATTGATCCAAAAAATCCAAAGAGAATGATTGTTGCTGATGATGGTGGCGCACAAGTAAGTTTAGATGGTACAAAAACTTGGAGTACAGTGATGAACCAACCAACCGTTCAAGTATATCGTTTAAGTACTGATAATAGTTTCCCTTATAGAGTTTTAGCTGCACAACAAGATAACACAGCGTTCAGAATTAAATCAAGCACTTATGGTTCATTTATTGGTGAGTCTGATTTTGAAGTAACTGCAGGTGGTGAAAGTGGTTATATTGTTGCCGATCCAAATAATCCAGACATTGTTTATGGTGGATCTTATGGTGGTTTAATTACAAGATTTGATCATAAGACAGGAGAAAATAGAGTGATCAACGTATGGCCAGATAATCCAATGGGTGCTGGTGCTGAAGCGATGAAATATCGTTTCCAATGGAACCATCCTATTTTCTTCTCTCCGCATAATCCTAAAAAATTATACACGGCGGGTAATCATTTATTCTCAACTGAAAATGAAGGAGCTAGTTGGACAAAACTTTCTCCAGATTTAACAACAGATGATAAAACAAAACAAAAAAGTTCTGGTGGTCCAATTACACAAGACAATACAAGTGTAGAATACTATTGTACCATTTTTACCGCTGCTGAATCTCCATTAGAAAAAGATTTATTATGGACAGGAAGTGATGATGGTGTGATTAGTGTTAGTAAGGATGGTGGTGCTAATTGGAAAAATGTAACTCCAAAAGATGCTCCAAAATGGATGATGTGGAATAGAGTAGAAGTAGATCCTTTAAGAAAAGGAACTGCTTATTTTGCTGGTACAAGATATAAATTAGACGATTTTGCTCCTTATATCTACAAAACAACAGATTATGGTGAAACATGGGAGAAGATTACTACAGGTATCGATCCAATGCATTTCACTAGAGCAATTGTTGCAAGTACTAAGAAAGCAGGTGTATTATTTGCAGGTACTGAATATGGTTTATATGTATCTATCAATGATGGTAAGTCTTGGGAACCTTTTCAATTAAATATGCCAGTTACACCTATTACAGATTTATTAATCCGTGATAATAATTTAATTGTTGGAACACAAGGTAGAAGTTTATATATATTGGATGATTTGAGTTTAATTGAACAATTCCAATCAACTTCTGGCAATAAGGTATTTCCTGTAGCCAATACTTATAGAGTACCTCCACAAATGGGTGGCAGAAGAAGAAGAGCTGCGACAAGTATTCCTGCTAATGTTGGCTTGAATCCATTGAAAGGCGCCGTTGTAAAATATTATTTAGCTACTACTAATGATAGCACTAAAGTAGAAATTTCTATTTTAGATGATCAAAATAAAGTCATTAGAACTTACAGTTCAAAAGACAAAGATGGTCCTTCTGTAGAGCAAGGATTCAATCAATTTGCATGGAATTTATACCATAAAGAAATTGAACAACCTGAAGCTAGTTTGATTTTATGGAATGGTTCTACAAGTCCGGTTTTAGCTGCTCCTGGAAAGTATACTGCTAAAGTAACTATAGACAAAGAAGTAGTATCCTATCCTTTTGAAGTAATTGCTGATCCTACTTTTAAAGTATCTAATGCAGATTTAAAAGCGCAAGAACAATTCTTATTAGAAGTTTCAGGAAGCTTTAGTGAGATTATGAAAACTTTAAAAGGTGCTAAAGAAATAAAAGCACAAATTGCGGTAGTTCAAAAGAAAACAAAAGATTCAAGTTTCCAAGCAAGTGCAAAGGCAGTTGTTGAGTCTTTAACAAAGATTGAAGAAGCATTGCATCAAACTAAAGCGAAGAGCGGACAGGATGTATTAAACTTCCCTATTCGTTTAGATGATAAGATTGCAGGTGTATTTGAATCAGCAGCTGCTGGTTATGTTGCTCCAACCAAACAAGTTAAAGAAACATATATTGAATTAAAGCAACAAATAGATGAGCAATTGAAAAAGTACGAGACCATTAAGAAAGAAAGCGTAAAGGCTTTAAATGATAAAGTACATCAATTAGCGATACCAATTATTGGTAACTAAGCATTCTGTTAGATTATTAAAAAGGCCCCGAATTTCGGGGCCTTTTTAAATTATTCGAAATCTTTATAGAGTAAATATTTTTTTCTAATTTTTTTAAATGCAATCAATCCTGGCTGCCAGCTAGCGCGGATTTCTTCAACAGATTTATCTGCTTTTAATTGTTCCATTAAGCTTGCATTACCTGCTAATTTGTTAAAAAAGAAATCAGTAGCTAAGCCAGATTTTGGTTGAATAAAAATGCTGTCTTTTTGCGGGAATGCAGCATAGATCTCTTTAATGAATGCTAAGTCAATTTTATTATGTGGCGCTTGTTGATTGCTTAAATCCCAGCCATAACAAATTTGCCCATATAATTTAGAACTCATCGCACCTTGTCTTGGAGCTGGGGTAAATTGAAAATCTTTTCCTTTGATAGAAGGATGACCAATATAAGCAAATGCATGTGGTGTTCCTCTTCCTTCACTTAGTACAGTGCCTTCTACCAAACAAGTAGTGGGATACCAATAAATAGAATTCATAGTTGGTAGATTGGGAGAAGGGGCAATCGTAAAAGTATACATAGAGGAATGTGTATAGTTTTTACATGGAATGACTATAAATTGACTAGGTCCTTGAATCCATCCTTCACCCACAATCATTTTGCCATATTCTCCAATAGTCATTCCATATACAATAGGAATGGGCATTTTACCAACAAAACTGCTAAATGGTTTTTCTAAAACTGGTCCATCTACATAATGCCCATTAGGGTTGGGGCGATCTAAGATGATTAATTGTTTTTGATTGACTGCAGCTGCTTCAATATAATATTGCAGAGAAGAGATATATGTATAAAATCTTGTTCCAACATCTTGTATATCAAAAATCATTACATCTACATCCATTAAATCTTCATTACTTGGTCCATATTTTTTACCGTATAAAGAAACAATATTGATGCCAGTAATTGGATCAATGCCATCTGTTGTTTTTTCTCCTGCATCAGCTGTGCCTCTTAATCCATGTTCAGGTGTAAATAATTTTTGAATATGCACGCCTCTTTTTACTAGAGTGTCAATTAAATGAACTGAACCTAGCATCGCCGTATGATTGGTAAATATGGCTACTCTCTTATTTTGTAAAAGAGGCAGGTATTGATCCATTTGATAGGCTCCTGGTAAAATGCTTGATGAGTTTTGTGCATGGGTATGACTGCAAAAAATAACAAGCCCAAGAAGAAAGATTATTTTTTTCATACTATAAATGTAAATAAAAATGAGCCTCAATGGGAGACTCATTTTACACTAGTGTATTAATTTATTACTTAACTCAAATATTTTCCAACAATGGGGACCCTTCTTCCAACACCAAATGCTTTTGGAGATACCCTAATAATTGGGCAAAACTGATTTCTTTTGTATTCGTTATTATTGACCATTTTTAAGGTCTTGTCTACTAAAGCAGCATCAAAACCAAGCGCTTTAATAGCTGCAGGATCTATTCTTTTTTCAATATACTGATACAATAATTGGTCTAATACTTCATAATCAGGTAAACTATCACTGTCTTTCTGATTGGGTCTTAGTTCTGCACTAGGTGCTTTATTAATAATGCTCTGTGGAATAATTTCTTTATCACTATTGATATATTTGGCAAGTGCATAAACTTGCATTTTATAGCAATCTCCTAGAACACCTAATCCACCTGCCATATCACCATATAAGGTTCCATATCCTGTTGCTAATTCACTTTTGTTGGAGGTATTTAATAATACATAACCCAATTTATTGGCAATAGCCATTAAGATATTTCCCCTAGATCTACTTTGTATATTCTCTTCTGCTAGTGAAAACGGAAGGTCTTTGAAAACAGGTTTTAAAGTTCCCAAAAAAGATTCATACACTTCTTTTATAGGAATAATATCATGGGGGTTGTCTAAGTTTTTACTTAATTCAACTGCATCATCTACAGAATGATTGGTAGAATAGGGTGAAGGCATTAAAATAGCATACACATTTTCTTTGCCCAATGCCTCCACTGCAATAGCTAGTGTTACTGCTGAATCAATGCCCCCTGAAGATCCCAGAATGGCTTTCTTGAATCCCATTTTATTAAAATAATCTTTTACTCCTAAAACCAATGCTTTGTATACTTGATCGATATTTAATTCAGGAATTAACTTGGATGGATTTAATTCTTTGTTTGGAACTCTTGCTGCTGGTTCTAATATGGGTGCATTGATAGTTCCATCATCATTGCATTCAAAAATTTGCATTGAGGATTCAAACATAGGAAGCGAACCGCATAAATTAGCATCTTTATCAAATGCATAAGAACCTCCATCAAATACAATCTCTGTTTGACTTCCTACTGCATTACAGTAGAATAATGGAATTTTATATTTTAAAACATTGGCTTTAATAGTTGCTTTTCTGTCTTCATCATGGGTATAATCAAATGGAGAAGCACTCAAATTCAACATGATATCTGGTGATTGTTCCATCAAGTGATCCATTGGGCAGATTCTGTATAAAGGATTGTCTCCTAAGTTCCAGATATCTTCACAAATGGTAATTGCTAATTTTTTTCCTTTGAAAGGAATTACTTTCCAACTATCTGCAGATTCAAAATACCTATTTTCATCAAACACATCATAAGTAGGCAATAAAGTTTTGTGTATCTCGGCAATTATTTTTTGTTCGTGCAAGAAGAATGCAGCATTGAATAAATCTTTCCCCTTTTTTTCAGGATTCCTAGCTGGACTACCAATTAAAACACCAATGTTATCTGCGGCTTGTTTGATTTTCTCAATACTTTGATAACACTGTTCAATAAAATCATTGAACTCAACAAAGTCTCTTGCTGGATAACCACAAACACTCATCTCGCTAAACAAGATTAAATCTGCTCCTTGTTTCTTGGCTTCTTCAATGGCGCAAAGAATCTTGTTGGTATTCTCTTCAAAATTACCAATATGATAGTTCTGTTGTGCAATGCAAATCTTCATTCCCCAAAGGTCGGGTTTTAACAGAAATAACCTCGCATTTTTTGTATTTTTGATCATGCGCATTATACCTTTTTGGCTAGTTATATCTATTTCTTTACTTTTTGCTTGTAGTTCTAAGCAAAATGATCCCATTGAAGGACAAGTTATACAGTTGATTCCTGTTAAAAGATTTGACACAGCATTCTTTGCAATGGATACCAATCAAATTAGCAAGGGAATCGCATCATTATACGAGCGCTATCCCCAATTCAGTGAGGATTATTTTAGTAAAATTTTGCAGGCTGATCCTGTTAATGATTCTCAAAAAATTAAAAGATATTTCAAAGTATATCTGCCTATTTATAAAAATGCATTAAAAATAAATGCACCCAATTCAATCAATACCGATTTAAATAAAGCATTTGCAAGATTTCATTTTTATTTTCCTACATACAAAATGCCCCCAGAGTTGATTTATTACATTAGCCCTTTATTGACTTCATTTAATGTTTTGAGTGACCACTATATAGGAGTTGGATTACAGATTTCAATTTTCGATCATTATACTCCTCAACAAATTCCTTTTTATTGTATTCAAAATGTATTGGATGATTATTTGCTTAATAAAAGATTGGAACCAGAATTAGTATATCAAATGATTGAGGCGGGTAAGCGCCAATATATGCTAGAGACCATTAGCCTACATACTCCTGATACCTTAATATGGGGTTATTCTTCTATTCAATTAAAAGCAGTACAGGAGCAAGAATCAGCTATTTGGCAGTACCTTGTAGAGCAAAAAATGTTATTGAGTAAAGAAAGAATTGATTATCTCAACTTTATGGGAGAAGCAGAAAGCAATAGTATACTTGGAAATTCATTGCCAGGCAATGTAGGAAAGTATATTGGGTATAAAATTGTTAGTGCCTATATGAAAAAACAATCTGCTGGTAGATATGTAAATTTGGAAAAATTAGCAGCTACTCCTTCTTCTGTAATTTATGCAGGAAGTAATTATCATCCTTAATTTAATTTAACCGGTGCAATCATTTTAAATGCAGGAATATTTACTTGTATTAAGTCTTTGGTTTCTACGTTTTCCATGGTATAATAGCCTTGCATTTTACCCATCTCGCTTTTTAAATGACAACCACTTACATATTGGTATTGCTTACCTGGCATAATTAAAGGCTGAACACCCACCACGCCTTCGCCCTCTACTTCTCTATGCTCGCTATTGCTGTCAAAAATTTCCCAATATCTTCTTAATAGTTTAACTGGGAATGAATTGTGATTTTCTATGGTAATTCTGTAGGCAAACATGAACTCATTTTGTAATGGGTTGCTATAGTCTTTTTGAAAAAATGTTTCAATGCTTACTTCTATGCCTTCTGATATTTTAGAGGTCATGATACAAGGTATAATGCCATTTGCAGAGTATACTGCCCCCCGAAATTAGGAAATTTCTTTCCGTTCAAATAAATTAAATCCTCAAATTTTTATTAAACACTATAACTAACGTAAATTTGCAAAAAATTGGTGCTTTTTAGACATACTTACACGTTCAAAATCAACTTACAATGAAGATCGCAGTAGCAAATGGAGATGGTATTGGTCCAGAAATAATGGAAGCGGTAATAGGGATTTTTAGGGCTGCAAAGTTGCCTTTAGAGTACCAATTTGTGGACATGGGGAAGTGGGTATTTGACAAGGGGTATAGTAATGGGATGACCCCTGAGGCTAAAGCTACAATCGAACAATTGGGCATTCTTTTTAAAGGCCCAATGGAGACACCCAAAGGCAAAGGGGTTAAAAGTGTAAATGTTACTGCTAGAAAAACTTGGAATACCTATGCTAATGAAAGACACTTTCAAACCTTAAGTGGTGTTAATACTGTTTTTAGTAAAGCTGGTGTAAATGTAGATTTAACTATTGTACGCGAAAATATTGAAGATACTTATGGTGGTGTTGAGCATATGTTAACACAAGATGTTGCCATTGCAAGAAGATTTATTACTAGAGGCGGAAGTGAGCAAGTGATTCGATATGCATTTGAAATGGCAAAGAAAAAAGGTGCTAAAAGAATTACTTGTGGTCACAAGGCTAATATCATGAAATTAACTGACGGTTTATTTCTTGAAGTATTCAATGAAATTGCTAAAGAATATAAAGATATTAAGGCGGATGATGTAATTGTAGATGACTTATGTATGAAATTAGTAAGTCGTCCAGATTTATTTGATGTAATTGTTTTGACTAATTTACAGGGTGATATTGTAAGTGATTTATGCGCTGGATTGGTTGGTGGGCTTGGTTTTGCGCCTTCATCAAATATTGGAGATCATATTTCTATTTTTGAAGCAGTGCATGGAACTGCACCAGATATTGCCGGTAAAAACATTGCTAACCCCACTTCCTTATTATTAAGTGGATTAAACATGTTGAGACATTTAGGTATGATGAGTAAAGCAGCAATGATTGAAAATGCATTATTGTATACTTTAGAATCAGGTGTTCATACTGGAGATTTTGGAGACAAATCTATTCCATCATTAAACACAACTCAATTTGCACAAGCCATCATTGATAATTTTGGTAAACAGCCCAAATTAAATGCAAAGCCTATTTTACAAGATTTTGAATTTATTCCAACCAATACTAAAATTACTTCTAATCCTATATTATTGGGTAAAACAAAAGAGGAGCATAAAATTGCAGGAGTTGACTTTTTTATAGAAAGCGAATTGCAAGCGGATGCTATTGCACAAATTGCTTCTTCACATGAAACATCGGATTTAAAATTACTAATCATATCCAACAGAGGCACTCAGGTATGGCCTTCAGGATCAGTATATACCAATCTGGTGAATCAATTTCGCTTACGTTTTGAGGCAGGTGAAAATGCATCCATAGCTCAGCAAGATGTCATTTCACTTTATAGCTCCTTGTCCAAAGATTTTCAAATAAGTTCCATTGAAGTCCTGAACATGTGGGGTGGCAAAAAAGCCTATAGCTTGGCTCAGGGTCAGTAGTTATAGGCATTTTGAAGATTTATAGCTTTTTCGCCCCCCATTTGCGATAAAATTGAGTTTTTGGGAGGGAAAAAATACATTTTTAGCGTAATTTCACGTCTCAATTACAAACTAGCTTTTTACTATGGCAGAAGTTATATTAATGCCCCGTTTAAGTGATACCATGACTGAAGGCGTTATTGCAGCATGGCATAAAAATGTGGGTGATACGGTTAAGAAAGGAGATTTATTAGCAGAGATTGAAACTGATAAAGCTACCATGGAATTGGAAAGCTACCAAGATGGTGTTTTATTGCATATTGGAACGCCTCGTGGCGGTAAATTACAAGTAAATGATTTGTTAGCCATTTTTGGTAAACAAGGTGAAGATATTAGTGCATTGATTGCACAAAATTCAGGCGGAGCTGCTCCTGCTGCAGCGCCAGCTGCTGCAACAACTGCAGCAACTTCTACAAGTACAGTTGATGTTTCTGCAATGGAAGAAGTTGTTTTAATGCCAAGATTAAGTGATACCATGACAGAAGGGGTGATTGCAGGATGGCATAAAAAAGTGGGCGACACTGTAAAGAAAGGGGAAGTGTTAGCAGACATCGAAACTGATAAAGCTACCATGGAATTGGAATCTTATAAGGATGGTATTTTATTATATCAAGGAGCTAAGACGGGTGAAAAGATTTTAGTAAATGAATTATTATGTATAATCGGTAAAGATGGTTTAGATATTAATGCAATTGTTGCTGCTATTAAGGGCGGTGCAAATGCTGCTCCGGCTGCAACTACAACTGCTTCAACAGCTCCTACTTCAAATCAAGCATCAACACCTGTTGCAACTGCTAGTACAGCAGTGGTGAACGATGGAAGAATTTTTGCTTCTCCTTTGGCAAAGAAAATTGCTCAAGAAAAAGGAATCGATTTAAAAAATGTGAAGGGAACAGGTGAGAATGGCAGAATTACTCGTGCTGATTTGAATAATTATACTCCTGGTTCAGTTGCACCTGCTGCTTCAACTGCATCTGCAAGTGCTGCTCCAGTATTTGTTCCATCAGGTACTTTAAGCTTTGTGGATACACCAGTATCTCAAATGCGTAAAGTAATTGCGAAGCGTTTAAGTGAGAGCTTATTCACTGCACCGCATTTCTATTTAACTATGAAGATTAATATGGACGCTGCTATTAAAGCGCGTACATTATTAAATGAAAATGCTACAACTAAGATTAGTTTCAATGATATGATTGTAAAAGCTACAGCATTATCATTAAAACAACATCCAAAAGTAAATAGCAGTTGGATGGGAGATTTCATTCGTGAGAATCATCACGTGAATATTGGTATTGCAGTAGCAGTAGATGAAGGTTTATTGGTTCCAGTATTAAGATTTGCAGATGGATTGTCTCTATCTCAAATTAGCGGATCAGTAAAAGAATTTGCTAAGAAAGCTAAAGATAAAAAATTACAACCAGCAGACTGGGAGGGTAGTACATTTACTATTTCCAACTTAGGTATGTTTGGTATAGATCAGTTTACGGCTATTATCAATCCTCCAGACGCTTGTATTTTAGCGGTGGGTGGTATTGCTCAAGAGCCTGTTGTAAAGAATGGACAAATTGTTCCAGGTAATGTAATGAATGTTACATTGAGTTGCGATCATAGAGTAGTAGATGGAGCAACAGGAGCAGCGTTCTTACAAACACTGAAGAGTTTATTAGAAGAGCCATTACGTATGTTGGCGTAATAAAATAGCCCTTAAATTTTCTTAAGGGCTATTTTATTTCATTTAATCAAAGTCGCAACCAATGGGTGCGCCTGGAGGAATCACAACTGCTTTTGGCAATGTGATAGTTCCAGGATTTTTAATTCTTTCTATTGCAAATTGATAATGTGCTTTGTGAGAAGCATCTGTTTTTGCCATTGCTTCTAATTTATTTTGAAGTGCTAGTAATTTGCTATGGCAAATAGAACGTACTTCGTAATTCACATCTGCACTTTGACCCAAACCAATTAACCAAGTTAATACTTGTTGTTGAGTTTGCATATGTACAGATCCTGTCAAGCCCGATGGAATAGTGGTATTCCAAGTTTGCTTCATTACTGCATCAATTACATCGTCTAATCCAATAGTATTGGCTCTAGCTTTGTTTTGAACTAATCTATTGGCTCTTTCTGTATTGAATAAGAATCCTAATTCAAAATCTGCTAATGCTTCTGCAGCACTTAATGCATCAAAACTCATTCCAGTTCTTTTGTCAAATAATTCTCCCACACCATAGTACATTGGTGGACGTGGAGGAATTAAAGCAATTATATTTTCTGGAATAGTCAAAGTTGATGCTGATAAACAAGCTACTGCTGCATTTAATGCCTTTGTTTGTATAGCATTTGGTAAGATGGTTGGTTTAATTTGATTAACATCTCCTCTAACACTATAATTATAATTCATACCACCTACTAATTTGGTCACTGCTTCGTATTGATAGCGATGGTAATTATATAATGGCACTAATACATCTTCTAGTTTTGTTAAAGGTGTCCCGTTTGGCACTGCGTTTTCATTAAACTGTTCCATTGCTTTTTTACGAACAGCTATTACTTGATCCAATCCTGCTACTGCATCTGAGTTATTATCCCATAAATGCGCGTATGGATGAAAACCACTTGCCGCTCTTGCATCTGCATCTGCTATAAATAAAGTACCATTTTTTGAATTCTCTTCTAATAAAGCATTCAAAGCAGTTGTTTCGTTGGTTTGTTTTGGAAAATCTTGGTATCCATAAGTGATAGCTCTCTTATCCCAAAATCCAATACCTTCTGTATAGATATCTGAAAAATCGATAGCCCCTTTTGCATTTACAAAAATATTAGGATGAGGGTAATCCATAACAGATGCTCTATTATTATAACTAGAAGCATAATTATGTTGTAAACCTAAAGTATGACCAACTTCGTGTGCCGCTAATTGTCTTAAACGATGTAAAGCCGCCGTTCTCATCTGATCTGTAACTGGCTGGCCATTTACATATGGAGATAATAGAGAAGTGAAGATTAAATAATCCTGTCTAACTCTAAGTGAGCCCAATGTTACTTGGCCTTTGATAATTTCACCTGTTCTGGGGTCAGTTATACTAGCGCCATAACTCCAACCTCTTGTTGAACGGTGAACCCAATTAATCATATTATAGCGAATATCCATTGGATCTGCAGAGTCCGGTAAAATTTGAACCTGGAATGCATCTTTATATCCAGCAGCAGTATATGCCTGATTCCACCATCTTGCGCCTTCTAATAAAGCAGTTCTAATAGGTTCAGGGGTGCCGTTGTCTAAATAATAAATAATAGGTTTTACAGGTTCACTTATAGCAGCAGAAGGATCTTTCTTTTGAAGTCTATGTCTGCTGATATACATTTTTTGTATTGGCTCACTAATGTCTGAGCTGTAATCATAAAAACTAATTCCAAAATAACCACTTCGCACATCATATTTTCTTGGAGTATAATTATCATCTGGAAGTTCGACAAAACTATGATGCATTCTTAATGTCAAAGCTTCTGTAGAAGGAGCAACAGCTTGCACAAATCTTCCTGCATCTGAGCCTCCAACAAAAGTTAGTGTTGCTTCAAATTCGGAATTCTTTGGAAAGTTTTTTGTGTTTTGAATATAGATAGCTGATCTTGCTTCACTCAAGGTATAAGTTCCTTGTCTCATTTTTCTAATCTTATCTGCTGCATTATGCGCATCTCTTAAAAAAAATGGTGTTGCGTCAACTAATAATTCATTACCAGCTTCTGCTTCAACAGTGAAACTAGCTAATATAGATTGCGCGAAAGATTCGTTTACTGCTTTTTGTTCTCTTGGGTCTTTGCTAATGGCTCGATAGTCATAATTTGGCTGTACCATTAATATTTTCTTACCAACTCTATTAAAGTAAACAATTCTGGTATCACCCAATTGTCCTCTGTCAAGCCCTATATCATTGGATCCTAGCCCAGCAGGCAATGAGTTTACATATAAAAAGGGAGTATTTAATTTATCAATTACTAAATATATTTTTCCATTGGTGTTATCCCAATAGTAATTAAAATAGCCTTTTTTAAATTCCATTGATTTTGTTTTTTCTGTAATACTATTTTGAGCAAAACAGAAAACGGGGATTAATAAAAAGAATAAAATTTTACGCATACAATTTGTTTTTAAATAAAAATCCCGCTAAACTGTTTCAGAATGGCGGGATTTAAAATAGAGTGAGCTAGAATTAAGCTGTTGGATTGCTATCAGTTGTTGGCTCAGTGAAAAGTGTTTGTGGCACTGCTACTGGCGCTGCTACTGGAGCAGGAGCTGCTTTCTTAGATGGAGCTTTCTTTTTCTTTGCTACTACTTTTTTTGCAACTGCTTTTTTAGGAGCAGCTTTTTTTACAACCTTCTTTGCAGCTTTCTTAACAACTTTTTTTGTTGCTTTTTTTGCTGTTTTTTTAGCAGCTACTTTTTTCTTTGGAGCTACTTTCTTGGTTGCTTTTTTAGCAGCTTTCTTTACTACTTTCTTAGCTGCTTTTTTAGGTGCTGCTTTTTTTGCTGTTTTTTTAGCAGCTACTTTTTTCTTTGGAGCTACTTTCTTAGCTGCTTTTTTAGGAGCTGCTTTTTTCTTAGAGGACTTTGCCATAAGGGGTTATTTTAATTTATTTAGTAAGTTGATTTAGCATAAAATTACATTCTTTTATTGTAACAAAATAAAATCAATTTATTTTTTTATTGGGTAACTTTGTTTCATGAAAGAACCAGTAACATTAATTGTAGGCGCTTCATCCAATCCAGAACGTTATAGTTTTATGGCTACCCATTTATTAAAATCTTATGGGCATAAAGTGTATGCATATGGAATTAAAAAAGGGATGATTGAAGAAGAACCAATACAATTAGAATGGCCAGATGCTGGAACAATTGATACCATCACTTTATATATTGGTCCAGCGGCACAAAAACCAATGTATGATACAATCTTGGGTATTCAGCCAAGACGTATCATCTTTAATCCGGGCACAGAAAACCCTGAATTAGAAGTCATTGCACAAGAAAAAGGAATACAAACACTAGAAGCTTGTACATTGGTTATGTTGAAGACCAACCAGTATTAGCATAGATTAAGCTTGGTATTTTTCATCACCATCTCTGTCCAAAGACCTTAATCGGATTGCTTCATTAACATGTTTAGTTTGTATTTGTATAGATTTATCCAAATCAGCAATGGTTCTAGCAACTTTGATGATTCGTGTATATGCCCTTGCACTAAAATGATAAACATTCATTGCTTTTTCTAATAAGCGAATGGTAGATGGTTCTAATTGTTCATGAGTAGGTTTCCCATTTCCCTTTTTAATCCGCTCATATTGAATATCCCTGGCTAATTGTATATCCTCTTGTAGTTTGGAAACTTCCATTATGTCCATGGAGCTGGGTTGTAAATCTGCAAAAGAAACTGGTAATACATTCATTTGCAGGTCAATCCTATCTAATAAAGGCCCTGATATTTTATTAAAATACTGATGGATTTTATCTTCGGAGCATTTGCATTTTTTATAGGGGTCTGTATGATAGCCACAAGGGCAGGGGTTCATAGCGGCAACCAATAGAAAGTTAGAGGGAAATTGATAACTATACTGTGATCTAGCTATTTGAACATAACCGTCTTCCATGGGTTGTCTAAGCACTTCTATAACTGCCCGGTTAAACTCTGGTAACTCGTCTAAAAATAAAACACCGTTATGAGCTAATGAGATTTCACCAGGATGGGCATTTTGTCCTCCTCCAATTAAAGCAATATCTGTAATGGAATGATGAGGAGCTCTAAATGGCCTTTCGAACATTAATCCTTGGTCAAATTGATATTGTTTATTATAACTATATATTTTGGTAGTTTCAACTGCTTCTTCTTTTGTCATTGGTGGCAGAATGGAAACGATACTTTTTGCTAACATAGATTTTCCAGCACCAGGTGGGCCTATCATAAGTATATTATGATTACCAGCGCAGGCAATTGTTAATGCTCTTTTTACATTTTCTTGACCCTTTATTTCTGTAAATAAGGAATAATTATGTTTTCTTGATGGTACTGAAGACGCTCTTTTAGTAATAGTATACTCTTTTGGGTTTTCTATAAATAGAAGTAAATTGGATAGGGTATCAAACCCATACACATCAATTCCATCTACTAAGCTGGCTTCTGTCAAATTTGATAATGGCAGAATGATTCCTTTGAAATTTTCTTTTTTGGCTTGTTGGGTCATGGCCAAAGCACCCTTTATAGGATATAGCTTTCCGTCAAGGCCAAGCTCTCCCATAAAAATATAGTCTTCCAAAATAATATTATTGATTAATTGTTCCGAAGCGGCTAGTACACCAATGGTGATGGGTAGATCAAATGCCGCACCAGATTTTTTTATTTCTGCAGGAGAAAGATTGACCAATAATTTAGTTCTTGGCATGAATAAGCCATTGGATTTTATAGCACTTTCTGTTCTATGTAAACTTTCTCTAACTGCACTGTCTGGTAGGCCCACCAAATTATAGCCCTGCCCCATACTAATGTTCACTTCAACAGAAATGGTGATGGCATTGATACCCACCAAGGCGCTTCCTTTAATTTTTACAAGCATTTTTGCTTGAATATACTTGCAGAGTAATGATTAAAATAGCGTAGAAATACCTTATAAATTATTCAACATAGTCACTACGCCTTCTCTTTCTAAAATCAAATAACCAATTCTGTCTTGACTTACGCCTTCTTTCAATTGGTAATGAAAAACCAATTCTTTATTAGTTATGGTAGTCTCAAAATACTTAAACTGAATATTGTTATAAGCAGTTAGAGAACTGCTTATTTCATATAAATGGGTGCTTAATATATATAAACTTGTTTTAACTTTCTGAAGTCCTTCAATAACTGCTATACTGCATTTCATAGCATCTTGAATATTGGTTCCTTTAAAAAGCTCATCAATTAGCACAACATATTTTTTACCATCTTTTATTTTTTCAACAGTGTTTTTGATTCTTTGAACCTCATTAAAAAAATAACTTTCTCCTTTTACAATATTATCTACAATAGTTAAATTGGTTATTAAACCATCCATCACAGTTAATTGAATATTTTTACCAGGTGCGCCCATACCTATATGAGATAAGTAGATTACAATGGCAATGGTTTTAATAAAAGTACTTTTGCCTGCCATATTAGCTCCAGTTAAAAATAAGAAGTTTTGGTCATTGTTTAAATGTAGTTGATTGCTAACAGCATCTTCTACTAATGGATGTGCTGCGGCTTCAATACTGAAAACTGGTTGAGATTGTTCGAGCCAAGTTGGGAATTCGAATCCATATTTTATTTTTGAAATAGCTAAACTATTGTAAGCGTCTATCTGGTAAAACAATTCTAATAAATTTCTAATTTTTTGCTTATGGTGATAAATATAAAAATGACTTAGTTGTAAAATATCACTAGCATTTAAGGTAGAAGTAGCTTTTCTAATTGGATGAATTGTTTCAATAGAAAGAATTTGATCAATTTCTACATACCATTTATCTATGATGGGGTTATGTCTTTCATTTTGAAAAGCTATTAGCCATTGATCAAAATCTTGTATCAATATATTAATATGTTCAACAGAGTATTTAATCAGAGAAAAATCGGCTTTATTAAATATTATATAGATATAGGTTTCCAACCAATTGGGGTGAGAGATTGTTTTCTTAAAACCAGTCTCGAAAAATTTATCAATCACCAAGGTAGTGCCATTGCTTGTTTTAAAATTTTCAAATAAGCCTTTGTGATGATTAAAAATTTGAACAAGTTCTTGTCTTGTTTCGATATCTTTTTTATTTGATAAAGGGTAACTTAGTAATTCTGTAAAATAAAAACTACCTCCGTTGGATTTACAAAAATTTAAATGTGTTGCAAGGCCAATATGAGCTTCGCTATCAAATAAGCCAATATCTTTTAAAGTAATGGAATCTACTTGCATTAACCTAAGTTAGGAATTATTGTCTATCAAACTGAAGTCTTTGTCCTTTTTCAGACTCATCAAACTGTCCATTATTAAATACTCTGTGGCCATTTACAAAAGTGCTATGAATTTGATAAGGAAATTGCGTGCCTTCTAAAGGACTCCATCCACATTTGTATAAAATATTGTCTTTGGTAATGGTATAAGCTGCTTCTTTAACTAATACAAGATCTGCATAATAACCCTCTCTAATAAATCCTCGTTCTTTGATTTGAAAACAAGTAGCTACTGCATGACTCATTTTCTCCACCATTTTTTCTATACTTATTTTACCCTCTTTCACATATTTCAACATCAACATCAATGAATGCTGTACCAATGGAAGTCCTGCGTGTGCATGTGCGTAATCTTCTTGTTTTTCTTCCCAAGTATGCGGAGCATGGTCAGTGGCAATAATATCTAAACGATCATCTAATAGTCCTTCCCATAAAGCTGCTTTGTTTTGTGGTGCTTTTATGGCTGGGTTGCATTTAATTAAATTGCC
The DNA here is from genome assembly GCA_963923775.1 of uncultured bacterium. Taxonomy (GTDB): domain Bacteria; phylum Bacteroidota; class Bacteroidia; order Chitinophagales; family Chitinophagaceae; genus Sediminibacterium. The sequence continues at coordinate 19,781 of CAWULX010000005.1, read as the reverse complement.
TTTCGTAGCATAATCTTCTGCTGTAAAATGTAAGTGATGTACACATACTTCTGCAGTAATTCTTTTATCTGCAAGTGGCCTTAGATTTGAAAATAATTGTAATTCTTTGGCAGTGCTAATATGAAGTATGTGTAATCTTGCATCAAATTTCTGGGCTAATTGTACAGCTTTCCATGAAGATTCAAAACATACTTCTTCATCTCTAATTATTGGATGATCTGAAGCTTCTAGTACCGGCTTAATTTTTTCTAAAGCAGCTTTATTTCTTCTAATTAAACTCTCTTCTTCACAATGTGTGGCAATTAATAATTCTGTGCCGCTAAATACTTTTTCTAAAACCAATGGGTTGTCTACCAATAAATTTCCTGTGGAGGAGCCCATAAATATTTTAACGCCACAAATTTCATTTTTCTTTTTATTTATTTTTAATATCTCTTCAATATTATCATTAGAAGTACCCATGAAAAATGAATAATTGGCCAATGCATTCTTAGATCCAATAGCATATTTATCTTCTAATAAATCGAGGGTAAATGCAGGTGGATTGGTATTGGGCATTTCCATAAAACTTGTCACTCCACCTGCTACTGCAGCTTTTGCTTCTGTATAAATATTAGCTTTATGTGTTAATCCTGGCTCTCTGAAATGAACCTGATCGTCAATTGCGCCAGGAGTCAAATACATGCCTGTAGCATCTATTTCCTCTATTTTATAAGGCACAGAAATAGAAGTAGCTATTTTTTCTATTCTTCCGTTTTTAATTAAAAGATCGCTAGTGAATGTTTTTCCTTCATTTACTATTTGTGCATTTTTAATTAAATAATTACTCATACTATTAGTTTTCTAGATGTATAGTAAAAGATATAAAGTTGGCATGCAACTTATCTAGACTGTTAAAAAAATTGGTTCCAGGCTTTCTCATATCTGTTATGCCGTAACTAAATTTAATCTCAGGAGAAATGGTGGCATATTTTAGAAAAAAACTCATTCCAAGTCCTAATTCATATCCCAAATTAGATGTTTTGAAAATATTTGGACTAGCAGAGCTTAAGCTAGATCCGTATGTTACGGCGCCACTTGAAAAATCATAATCAAATTTTACACCACTAAATATATAATGTCTTAATAAGTTGGGTTGATTCATAAAATTGTATCTGTCTGACTCTATCTTTAAACTAAGTGGTAAATGTAAAATTGTTGAAGGAGTAACTACGTAGTCTTGTTGTTCTCCATTGGTTTTTAAGATAGTAAACTTGTCAATATTTTTGGCACCAATAAAAACCATTGGGTTGGTTCTTAATAAAAATTTATTCTTTAAACGTAAAGTACCAGATAATCCTAGTTGGAAGCTTGGATTAGTATTGTAATTTATACTAGTTACCTGGCCAACAGTGGGATTACCAGGTTTAAAATTGTTGCCTCTTAAATAGTCATTAAAAGAAAAGGCATATCCATAGTTCATACCAAACCAATAAGTTTCATAATCATGATCTTGTTGGTGGATTTCATTTCTTTGAGCATTAGATATGCTTACAAAGCAAAACATTAAGCAACAAAAAATTATTTGTTTCCAATATAGATGCTGCATATGCCTAAGGTTAATTTTTCTTGTTGTACATTGTTGAATCCTGCCTTTTCTAATACTTGCAAAAATGCTTTTCCTTCTGGGAAGGCGATTACACTCTCGTTTAAATAAGCATATGCTTCTTTGTTGCCAGAAAATAGTTTGCCCACAGAAGGCGTGATCCATTTCATGTACAATGTATAAATGGGTTTGAACCAAAAGCTACTAGGTTGTGAAAATTCTAAGACAACTATTTTGCTTCCTGGTTGAAGTACTCTATTAATTTCTGTTAATCCTTTTTCTAAATTGGCAAAGTTTCGAACGCCAAAAGCCACCATGGCTCCATCAAATTGGGCATCTTCGAATGGTATTTCAGTGCTATCTCCCAATGTTAATTGAATGCTCTTCTCTAAACCTTTCTCAGCAATTTTAATTCTTCCGTATTGCATCATCCCTTCTGAAATATCAATTCCAGTTATCTTTTTTGGATGAATTTGCTTGTAAGCCATCAAAGACATATCAGCAGTTCCAGTTGCAATATCTAATAAATGATTTAAAGGTTTTTCCTTTAAATAGCTTATTGCTTTCTTACGCCATCCCTGATCTATCCCAAGGCTTAAAAACCTGTTCAAAAAATCATATTTTTTAGCAATAGAGTCAAACATACTGGCCACTTGCTCTTTTTTAGAAGCATTACTTTGGCTATAGGGAACCACCTTATCATGGGCAAATTGACTCATGTGGCAAAGATATTGATTTTGTGGGTTATCTTCGTATTCAATGCGCGCTAGAGTCTATAAATCAACAGGTAGCTGGTACTCGATTAAATCCGAGGAGGGACTGTTTTATCAAGCCCGTATTAAAGGGGCGATTAAGTTAGACAATCGTTCTTCTACCAATCCCATTGCAGTGGGTGATTGGGTAAATGCAGAAATTGAAGTGGGGGGAGATGAAGAAGCAATTATGATTACTGAAATTTTAGACAGAGACAATTATGTAGCAAGACAATCTCCGCATAATAAAAGACAACAACATATTATTGCCTCCAATTTGGATCAATCTATTTTGCTTGCTACTTTAAAGTCTCCCAAAACTTCCCAAGGTTTTATAGATCGTTTTTTAATTGCATGTGAGTCTTTTCATATTCCGGCGATCATTGTTTTTAATAAAGCAGATATTTATCAAGAAAAAGAATTGGCTTTATATGAAGAGATGAAATCGATGTATGAAGCTGTAGGGTATAAAGTAATTTTAATTAGTGTTGAAGAACAAAAAGGCTTAGAAGATTTAGAAGAATTATTGAAGAATAAAACTACTTTAATCAGTGGACATAGTGGTGTAGGTAAATCGAGTTTAATTAATTTTTTATTTCCTGATCTAGATATTATTACACAAGAAGTAAGTGATTGGAGTGGAAAGGGTATGCATACTACTACTTTTGCTCAAATGTATGATCTTCCTTTTGGCGGCTCTGTGATTGATACACCTGGTATGCGTGAGCTAGGATTGGTCAATATGGATAAGGAAGAATTAGCACAATATTTTCCTGAAATGCGTGCAGTGATGCATGGCTGTCAATTTAATAATTGTCAACACATTAACGAACCAAGTTGTGCTATTAAAGCTGCTGTAGAAAAAGGGTTAATTAGTGAAGCCAGATTTTATAGCTATATTGATTTATGGCACGGAATTGAAGATCATAAATACTAAATGACTTCTGGCGCATCATTATGCTCTGAAAACCAAGAGGCATATTTTACATAATTATTGGATATTCTGTTAATCTCGCCATTGATTAATTCTTGACTAATTGTTTTTACTTTCTTTGCTGGTATGCCCGCATAAATAGAGCCTTCTTCAATAATCGTTCCTTCAAGTACTACAGCACCTGCGGCAATGATAGAGTTAGAATGAACCACACATGCATCCATCACAATACTACCCATTCCAATTAACACATTGTCATGTATGGTACATCCGTGCACCATGGCATTATGTCCAATGGAAACATTGTTGCCAATATTGGTAGGATGTTTTTGGTAGGTACAATGAATTATAGCGCCATCTTGAACGTTCACTTTATTTCCCATCTTTATATAGTGCACATCTCCGCGGATCACTGCATTGAACCAAATAGAACAATCGTCGCCCATTTCTACTTCTCCCACAATAGTGGCATTAGGTGCTACAAAACAATTTTTGCCAAATTTTGGATCTTTCCCGTTAACTGCTAGTATGGTTGCCATAAAAATGCGACTTTTGTACTGCAATTTACTAGTAATGTCAAGAATAAACAATAGACAACTCTTTTTCCAACACTTGGCGCAAACTTCTGATAAACCTATTGGTATCGAAGTGGCCTCTGCTAAAGGCATACATATTTATGATACAGAAGGCAAGGCCTATGTGGATATGATTGCAGGATTTAGTGTTTGCAATATTGGACATAGTCATCCCAATGTTATTAAGGCTATTCAAGAGCAAACTGAAAAGTATATGCACGTTATTGTGTACGGAGAATTTATTCAAGCACCACAAGTTGCGTATGCTAAAAAAATTACTAGTTTATTACCAGATAATTTACAATCAGTTTATTTTACCAATAGTGGTGCTGAAGCAACAGAAGGTGCAATGAAATTAGCCAAGCGTGTTACTGGCAAAACCAAATTAATTTCTTTTAAAGGGGCTTATCATGGAAGTACGCAAGGCGCTTTGAGTATGATGGGAGATGAATATTTTAAAAATGCTTACCGCCCATTATTGCCAGACACTTTGCAATTAAGGTTTAATAATTTTGAAGACTTAGCATTGATAGATCATAGTGTTGCAGGGGTGTTGATTGAATTAGTGCAAGCAGAAACAGGGATTACCCCTGCAAATAAAGAATGGGTATTGGCATTGCAAAAAAAATGTGCTTCTGTTTGTGCTTTATTAATAGTGGATGAGATTCAATCTGGTTTTGGTAGAACAGGATCTTTATTTGTTTTTGAACAATATGGAATTACACCTGATATATTATTAACAGGTAAAGCATTGGGTGGAGGTTTACCCTTGGGTGCATTTATAAGTAGTGTAAAAATGATGCAATGTTTAACTTATGCTCCTGTTTTAGGACATATCACCACTTTTGGTGGTAATCCAGTAAGCTGTGCGGCAGGTCATGCAGCGTTAGAAATTTTATTACAAGAAGATTGGATGAAAGAAGTGAAAGAGAAAGAACAAATATTAATTGAGCAATTGATCCATCCAAAAATCCTACATAGAAATCATAAAGGATTATGGATGTCCTTACAATTTGAGTCTCCAGAACTCACTAAAAAAATAGCTGCGTCTTGTGTTCAAAATGGTATTATTACCGATTGGTTCTTATTTGCAGAAGATCGCATAAGAATTGCACCACCATTATGTATAACTAAAACTGAATTAGAAGAAGCAATTAAGGGTATTCTAAAAAGTATCAATCAGGTATTAGCCCATTAACAATCTCCAGTTCTGCAGTATTGTCTATATAATGTTTCGTACTGAGGTATAATATGATGTATATCAAACAAACTCGCTTGTTCTTTTGCGTTGATTTTAAACTGCTTCAATTTTGTATCGTCTTTTAAGAGATCGATAGCTTTTTCACTCATGGTTTTAGTATCTCCCACTGCAGCTGTATAACCAGTTTTGCCATCCATATTCACTTCCGCTAATCCACCAGCATCTGAACTAATTACCACAGCACTTGCGGCCATGGCTTCTAATGCAGCTAAACCAAAACTTTCATATTCTGAAGGCAATAAGAAGATATCACTCACTGCCAATATTTCTTCCATTTGTTCTTGCTTACCCAAGAAACGCACATCCGCTTCAATACCAAACTGTCTTGCTAAGTCTTCTGCTACAGGTCTTTCAGGGCCATCACCCACCATTAATAATTTTGCGGGCAATGCTTTATGAATATTATTGAAGATGGTCATTACATCATCTATTCTTTTGATTTTTCTAAAATTAGATGCGTGTACAATTATTTTTTCTTTATTAGGTGCAATCACTTGTCTAAAGGCTGCAACTGGTTTTTTGTCATAACGATGAATGTCCACAAAATTGTTGATTACTTGAATATCTTTGCGAATATCAAAATGCTTTAAAGTCTCTTCTTTTAAATTTGCAGAAACTGCAGTGATGGCATCGCTCTCATTAATAGAAAAAGTCACCACAGGTTCATAGGTTTTATCTCTTCCTACTAAAGTAATATCTGTTCCGTGTAATGTAGTAATCACCGGAACGGATCTGCCTGTTTTTTGTTTTACAATTTGTTTAGCGGTATAGGCAGCAGAAGCATGAGGTATAGCATAGTGCGCATGAATTAAATCCAAATCGTGATTTAAAATTACATCCACCATGGTACTTGCTAAAGCTAATTCATAAGGTGGGTAGTCAAATAATGGATAAGTAGGTACGCGCACTTCATGATAAAAAATATTAGCATGAAAACCATTCAATCTCACAGGTTGTTGGTAGGTAATAAAATGAATCTCATGGCCTTTTTCTGCCAATGCTTTTCCAAGCTCTGTAGCCAAAACACCACTTCCGCCAAATGTTGGGTAACAAACAATTCCAATCTTCATTTTAGTACTATTGAACATGCAAATAACAACTAAATATTCAATAAAGTTTAATTATATTTAAATATTATTTGAACGTAAAACTATCACTATGCGTGCATTATTAGTAGCCCTTTTGTGTTTGCCAATTTTAGCTCAGGCACAAACCAACCAAGACAGTGTAACCATTAAAAAAATGGTAGACGAAGTATTAACCAATGGTAAAGCTTACGATTTATTAAGAGAGCTTACCAAAAAAATAGGAGGTAGATTGGCTGGATCCCCACAACAACAAAATGCTGCTGTTTGGGGAAAGAGAAATTTAGAGGCATTTAAGCCAGATAGAGTTTTTCTACAAGCATGTAAAACACCTAATTGGCAAAGAGGTGGTAAAGACTTCGCGTCTATTGTAGGTATTGGTGGTGTAGCTACGAATCAGCCTTTAGCTGCATTGGCTTTAGGAAACTCTTTAAGTTCAAATGGATTAGTAGAAGCTGAAGTAATCGCAGTAGCTAATTTTGATGAATTAGAAAAAAGAAAAGACGAGATCAAAGGTAAAATAGTTTACTACCACAGTGTATTCAATCCAACCAGAGTGCAAGTATTTCAAGCATATGGCGAAAGCGGAATGTATAGAGGTGCTGGTGCAAGTAGAGCTGCAAAATATGGTGCAGTGGGTGTAATGATTCATTCTTTGAGTTCTGCTCCAGATAATGAACCACATACTGGCGGTATGAAATATGATGAAGCTTATCCAAAAATTCCTGCAGTTGCTTTGGGCCCAGATGATGCAAAAGCTTTGTATGAATTAACTAAGAAAACTACAGTGCGAGCTCAAATGCAAACACATGGTTTCTTCTTACCAGATGCTGATGAAAATAATGTGGTGGCTGAATTAAAAGGAACAACATTCCCTGATCAAATTATTACTATTGGTGGTCATTTAGATAGTTGGGATGTAAACGAAGGTGCGCATGATGATGGCGCTGGTATTGTTCAAACCATGGAAGTGCTTCGCACCATGAAGGCTTTAAATTATCAACCAAAACATACTATTCGTTTTGTCTTATTTGCTAATGAAGAGAATGGTATGCGTGGTGGTAATAAATATGCTGACTTGGCAAAAGAAAACAAAGAGCAACATATTTTTGCTTTAGAGAGTGATGAAGGAGGCTTTACGCCAAGAGCGATTGGTATTACTTGTTCTGCAGACCAATTAAAGAAATTTCAATCTTGGAATAGTTTACTAAAACCTTATGGTACAGAAGTTACTGCAGGGGGCGGCGGCGCTGATATTGGTCCATTAGCGAAAGTTAATCCTAGTATTGTATTATCTGGATTAGTTCCAGATAGTCAACGCTATTTTGATTTACATCATGCAAAAACAGATGTATTTGAAAATGTAAATAAGCGTGAATTATTATTAGGTGCTGCAAACATGTCAGCGATTATTTACCTAGTAGATCAATATGGTATTAATCCTTAAAATAAGTAAGCCCTTAAATTTTCTTAAGGGCTTTATTATTTTTATCTACTAAGGTTCATGGAGCGTTCCTTGTATAAAGTTCTGAAGTATGGATCGCGAAGGTCTTTGATAAAGCGAATGGCTTCGCCTGTACTCTTCATCTCTGGCCCTAATTCTTTGTTTACGCCTGGGAATTTTTCAAAACTAAACACCGGTTCTTTAATTGCATAACCGTCTAGTTTTTTCTCCATCGTAAAGTCAGTTAATTTATTGGCTCCTAACATTACTTTGGTAGCAATATTCAAATAAGGGATTTGATATGCTTTAGCAATAAATGGCGTAGTTCTTGATGCTCTTGGATTGGCTTCAATCACATATACCTTATCGTCTTTAATAGCAAATTGAATATTGATTAATCCTCTAATATTTAAAGCTCTCGCAATTTTCTCGCTATAGAATTCCATGGTCTCTACAATCAATGGTGTTAAATTGAATGCAGGTAGTACCGCATTGCTATCTCCACTATGAATACCTGCAGGTTCAATATGTTCCATCACGCCCATTACATGGAATGTCTCGCCGTCAAAGATGGCATCTACTTCTGCTTCTTGACAACGATCCAAGAAATGGTCAATCAAAATCTTATTATCTGGAATATGTTTTAAGATGCTTACTACAGAGCTTTCTACTTCTGCATCATTAATTACAATACGCATTCTTTGTCCACCAATTACATAACTAGGTCTTACTAGTACTGGGTAACCTACTTTGTTCGCTACTTCAATCGCTTCTTCTGCAGTATACGCCGTTCCGTATTGAGGATAAGGAATATTTAATTCTTTTAATAAATCACTAAAGCGTCCTCTGTCTTCTGCAATATCTAAACTATCAAAAGATGTTCCAATAATTTTGATACCTCTTTCTGTTAAACGCTTAGCTAATTTTAAAGCTGTTTGTCCACCCAATTGTACAATCACTCCCTCTGGTTGTTCTAATTCTATAATTTCCCAAAGGTGTTCCCAGAATACTGGCTCGAAATATAATTTATCAGCCATATCAAAATCTGTAGATACCGTTTCTGGATTACAATTTACCATGATGGCTTCGTATCCTGACTCTTTCACCGCTAATAATCCATGCACACAACAATAATCAAATTCAATACCCTGTCCAATTCTATTAGGACCACTACCTAATACAATAATTTTCTTCTTTTTGGATGGGATGGATTCGTTGGATTGTAGCTGATGACTCATAGGTATAAAATTGGGCAAAAATACGTCAGCGAACTCATTTCACCAAGCATAGTTCATCCCATCTGGTGGTATAGCGTTTGCTACGCTTCTCACTACGCATTTTCCAGTTCTTTTGGGTACCGCTGGTGCCAAATTTTAGGACATCCCCCCGGTAAGCAGCGTTCATATTGTCTATAACATTCATTAGTTTTTTACGTCTAGGGTCGGAGGGGGGCGTAAAAAGATGGGTTTGTAGTGCTGTGTCGGGAACAAAATCACTTAAAATCACCCCAGCTTTCTTATAAATTTCTCCTTCTTCAAATATACTTTTGCCAATTTCCACTACGGCTTTGATAATGTCGGGGGTTATCTGAGTGGGATTATCTAATATAGTATATCCATTCACCTGCTTGCCTCGGTGGTAATGACTCAATGCCAGGTTCACGGGGGCTTTCTTTAGTAGAAAAACACTTACTCCTCTTGCCGCGCTATGCTGTCTTCTTAATTTTTCTGCAGCCCTAGTAGCATAAGTGGCCAATGCTTCTTCTATTTCTTGCCAATCACTTACTTCTCTTCCAAACATTCTAGTAGTAGCAATCATTTTTTTTTCTGTGCGGGGCGCTTGCATCGCATGCGTTTTATGTCCCTTTAATTCTCGGATTAATTTTATACCTACAATGCCTCCTAAAAAACGCTTGCCCCAACTAAGGTCTTTGATACTTAAAGTATAGGCATTGTGTATGCCATAGGTTTTTAGTTTTTCTGCATACTGAAATCCAATACCCCAAATATCTTCTACTGGAGTTTGTTGTAATGCTGCTTGAATAAGACGTGTATTGTGTAAGACGACTACGCCCTTGGTTTTTATTTTATTTTTCTTGGCTAATCTATTCGCAACCTTACTTAATACTTTATTAGGAGCTACACCAATAGATACAGGAATACCCGTCCAATTTTCAATAGTGGTTTTTAAATGAATACAATAAGATTGTACATCTTCGGGAGCAATATGATCCAAATTAATAAATGCTTCGTCTACTGAATATACTTCTACAGCGTCCTTTGGTAGCAAGGCTCTCATGGTTTCCATTACCCGCCAACTCATGTCTCCGTATAAATGATAATTAGAAGAAAAAGTAACCACGCCATTTTTCTCCATCATTTCTTTTGCTTGAAAATAAGGTACCGCCATTTTAATGCCCAAGTTTTTTGCTTCATCCGATCTAGACACAATGCATCCATCATTATTACTTAGTACTACAATAGGACTACGCAATAATCTAGGATCAAATAATCTTTCACAGGAGCAATAAAAACTATTGCAATCAACAATGCCTTGCATATCTATTTATAAAGCATGAATCACATAAGTCACCACACCCCAGGTACGATAGTCTTCTAGATGCGCTACATGAATGGCTCCGTATTTTTTATTCTCTGGTAATAAGCTCACACTATGTGCTTGCATTTGTAAACGACGCACTAAAAATTCTCCATTCAAAATAGCCACCACTACTTTCCCCGAACTAGGAGGGACGCTTCTGTCTACAATTAAAGTATCTCCAATATGAATACCAGCACCTAGCATGGCGTCACTATTTACTCTAAAGAAAAAAGTAGCGGGCTTATTTTGTACTAACTGCTCGTTTAGGTCAATGCCTCTTTCCATAAAATCGTCCGAAGCCGCCCCAAAGCCCGTGGCATTGGCTTGCACTACTTGACTGGCCTGGTAGTTTTTATTAATCTGCTGGGTGGCTATTCCTTCCACGGGTTCCTTGTCTATAAACTGCATAAAACTAAATTTATTAGCAATATTAACTAAATAATTTAGTATTTTGATGATTATTTTCTAAGGTTTTTTTAGCCATATAGACTGCTCAAAATCAGTTCTTTAGCTATTTTAGATCGGGTCTAAAGTTGTATCTTGGGCTCTAATTGCTTTTTTATGGCGCCATTTTTTATAGACCCTAATATTGCGAGAGCGAAGACCATCGATACTAGTTTTTATTTGGATCCGGCTTGTTTGGAAGCAGCCAAAGAAAAAATCTTTGCGCCTAGTTGGCAATATATTGGTCATGAGGGGATGGTGGCTAATGAAGGAGATGCTTATCCATTTAAGTTATTGGAAAATTATATAGAGGAGCCTTTGGTTTTAACCAAGGATAAAGAAGGCCACTTGCATTGTCTATCTAATGTGTGTACGCATAGGGGAAATTTGATGGTGTATGAACCTTGTAGTGCATTAAAACAATTGCGTTGCAAGTATCATGGAAGAGCTTTTCACTTGGATGGAAAATTTGTTTCCATGCCAGAGTTTAAAGAGGTAGAAAATTTTATTCCAGAGAACAATCATTTACATCATTTACCCATGTATCAATGGGGGCCTTTATTGTTTACTCAATTAAGTAAGGGAATTGATCCAGCATTGTATTTTAGAGAGATGGAAGAGCGCATAGGTTGGTTGCCTATCAAAGAGTTGAAATTTGATGCAAGCAGATCTAATGATTATTATATCAAAGCCAACTGGGCATTGTATTGTGAAAATTATTTGGAAGGATTTCATATACCCTTTGTACATCCAGGATTAAGTGTGTTCTTGGATTTTAAAGATTACACCACAGAAATATTTAAATACTCCAGTGTACAATTAGGAATTGCTAAAAATAATGAGCATTGTTTTGATATTCCTGCAGGACATCAAGATGCTGGTAAAAATGTAGCAGCCTATTATTTTTGGGTATATCCAAATATGATGTTTAATTTTTATCCTTGGGGATTGTCTTTAAATATTGTTACGCCTATTGATGCAAGTAATACCAAAGTGAGTTTTTTAAGTTTTGTATTTGATGCAACTAAATTAGGACAAGGAGCTAGTAGTGGATTAGATACCGTAGAGCAAGAAGACGAAGAAATAGTGCAGTATGTGCAACAAGGTATTCGTTCAAGGTTCTATCATCATGGAAGGTATGCTACACAAAGAGAGCAAGGAACGCATCATTTCCATAGCTTGTTGGCCAAAGACATGAATGCCTAATAATTTATTTAGCCCAACGAATGGCTACATTCCAATCAGCACCTGCTGCAATATGAAATTGATCTGCCATACTTGCTTGGTTTAATGCAAAAGATAGATTCATTAAACTATTTAAATATGCTAAAGGTTTTCCTACTGCCACTGCACCAAAAGTATTTTCAAAAGGCATTGTTCCAGTGTACACTAATTTGTTAGCATGATAAATTTCTACACCGATTTTATTTTGTGTATGAGTAATTGCATTAAATTCTTTCCAATATTGTTGGTCTATATTGGTCCAGATATTACCATATTGAATGTCTAGAATAGCAATATTCCCTTTAAGCACACCATTTTGCAAACTAGCTTTTTGAAAAGGAATTACTTGAATGGGGGTGGAGGAAACTGCACCAACTTGATGATATGATATAGTGTGAGAAGCTAATCTTGCTGCAGTGTATGCATACACATCTCTTCCGTGAAAAGTATAAGAAGCGCCAGAATTTTTTCTTCTATTCACTACTTCATCTATCTCTCTTATACTATCAATACCCAATGAGTTTGCAATCAAAGTAAAAGTTCCATTGTCGGGGCTCACTATAAAATGCCCTGTTTTTGTTTTGACTACCACAGATTTTCTATTGGTTCCCACACCCGGATCTACTACAGAAACAAATACAGTACCTGCTGGCCAATAGGGAACTGTTTGATCTAATCTGTATGCGGCTTCCCAAATATTATAGGCTGGAATATCATGGGTAAGATCGTATAATTTTAAAGATGGATCTACAGCGCTTGCTACTCCTTTCATAGCAGATACAGCTCCATCTTTGGTACCAAAATCTGTTTGAAAAACGACAATACCATTTTGCGCTTCAAGATTTTGTGAAATCAAAAAAGATAGTATCACTACAAAAATCTGTTTCATACATCTATAGTTTGAAAGGACATAAAAAAAGTCCCAATTGCTTGGGACTTTAAAGTTATTCAAATTATCTGAGCTTTAGAATTTGAAAGCCAGTTTGGTAAATATTCTTAAACCATTATAGCCCATTTGAACGCCATCCCATGGACCTCCAGTTTCGTTATCACCCGCCCACCATTTAGCAGTTGGTACAACAGCAAAATCAGGATGAATATTAAAGATATTATCCGCGCCAAAAATCCAAGTAGCAGACTTGCTTAATTTTAAGCTTGCATAAAGATCTGTAGTTGTTTTTCCTCTGTAATTAAATACTTCTGGAACAAATACATCTCCGTTAGCATCTGTTGGAACTACTGGATTAATACCGTCACCGTTATAACCAAAACCAGTTAATTGTAGATTACCGAAATAAGTCATTCTTGCACCTAATGTAAATTTCTTTGCAGCATAATCTACACTGAAAGAGTATTTAGATTCTGGAGCAGAAGCTTTTAAGAAATATTGCTCTCTATCATTAAAGAACGTACTTGCATTGTAAGAATTTGTATTTAAGGCAGCTGGTACATGAATATCATCTATTTTAATACCTTGGAAATTGGCTACCAATAAGAACTTCATTTTTTGAGTTGCACTAATTCTCCAATTATAATCTGCAACTACATCCACTCCTGTATTTGTTGTGTTTACAGCATTGGCAAAAAACTGAGCAGTTGCAACACCTAATGAATTTAATTTTTTAGTTAAAGCAGCAGGCAGGCTTTCGTCAGAGGCGCTAAATAAACCAGATAATACTACTCTGTCTTTCATTTGGATATTGTATCCATCTACAGTTAAGTTAAAGTTTTTGAAAGGCTTCCAAGTAAAACCAATACTCTTGTTTACTGATGTCTCTTGCTTTAAAGAAGGAATGCCAGCTAATTTAGTAATGGCATCATCATTTCTTGCTACTCTAGATTGAACCAATTGTCCTTGAGAGAAAGAAGTTAAAGTATTACTGAAATATTTTTGTTGTAAAGAAGGAGCACGATAACCTGTACTAAAAGATCCTCTGAAATTAAAGTTATCTGTTAATTTATATCTGAAAGATGTTTTATAAGTTGCCACAGAACCAAAGTCAGAATAATTCTCTCCTCTGATGGCACCAGTAACTAATAAGGCTTCATTAGGTGTGTATTCTAAGTCAACATATCCACCTGTAACATTTCTTGAAGCACGAACCTTGTCATCAGGACTAAAACCAGGGAAGCCTTGTGATCCAGGTGCTTGCTCAAATCCTAAGCTATTAGGGAATGCTGCAAAAGAAGCATATTCACCTTGGAAAATATTGTACTTCTCATTTCTTAACTCACCACCAAATGATAATTTAATACCGCCTTGGTTCACCATGCCAAATTGTTTTGAGAAATCTAAGTTGCTGGTATTTTGAAGAAATTCAAAACCGCCATCATTAAAATGCGTTTGTTGTGGATTGCCAATATTTGATGCATTGAAGGTTCCATTACCATAATAATGAAAACCATTGTAGCCCATAGTATTACTTAAGTCCCAGTTCCATCCATTTGCCGTAGTTTGGGTTAAACCTGCAGCCAAAGACATATCATTGATATTGGCTTGAATATGTGGGTTATAGCTAATATCTCCAGAACCTGAATTGAACATAATATCTCTAATAAATATAACATCACCAGTAGAGGTAATGGGGAATCTATTTGGTTTAGCTGACCAGTTTCTTGTATAAGCGTAAGCGTCAGACTTTTTTAAATTCATTCCCCCGAAAGAATAAAACTTTAAACCATTGTTGCCAATTGGTAATTCTAAGTTCATCATTGTTCCATGAGAATTCATTGAACCATCTCCAAATCCTTGTCTCCATGTATTGGTTGGTAAACCATCCTTGTCTTCGATATTACTTGAAGCTGCTTGACGGAAAGTTTTTCCTTGATCTAAGAAATCATAAGATAAATTAATAAAGCCACCTTTCTTTCCTAATGCAAATCCTCTATTAATACTGAAAGATTGAGTAACTCCATCAATTGGTCTTGATGTTAAATAATCATTGTTATCTCTAAATTGAAAAGTATTGAATTTTTTATCATAGTAGCCTGCTACACCCGTTACAATATTCCACTCACCTACATTCTTTTTTAATACAACGTTCATAACACCAGCAATGGCATCGGATCCATATTGTGCAGATGCACCATCTCTTAAGATTTCAATTCTATCCACTGAAAACTGAGGGAATCCATTTAAATCTACACCGCTACCACCACGACCTCTTGTTCCAAATAATCCTACCAAAGAGGTACTATGTCTACGTTTGCCATTTACTAGTACTAAAGTTTGATCTGGACCTAAACCTCTTAAGGTTCCAATATCTACGTGGTCTGCACCATCTGCACCAGATTGTTTATTGTAGTTGAATGAAGGTGCCGCATAATTTAAAGAAGAAGTTAAATCCATTCTTGCAGTATTCAAACCAACTTCTGATAACTTAATTACATCTACCGGAACAGGAGACTCTATTTTAGCTCTTCCTGAACCTCTTGTACCCACTAAAATAACATCTTGTAAGTCTGTACTAGAACTATTCAAGCTTATATTAAGTTCGCCACTTAAAACGGTTTGTTTTTTAGATTCAAATCCAATAAAGCTAAACTCTAACACATCATTGATAGATGCATTTATAGAATAAGTTCCGTTTTTTGCAGAAATGGCATTGGTTTTGCCATTGGCTAGTTTAATGGTAACACCTTCTAAAGGAGTACCCTTGTTGTCTGTAATCTTACCTTTGATGGTTTGTGTTTGCGCTGCTACTGTTAATGTAGAAAATGCAAAAATTAACAAACTAAGAAAAGCGGTTAATTTTTTATTCATGGGGTTTAAGTTTGATCTAATTTACTACTTTTTTGAGTTAAATGAATTATCAGCTAAAATAGTTACTTTTAAAGCCTTCAAATAAGCAAGATTTACCCCATGGAAGATCCAATAATTCAGATTCAAAATTTATTTAATACAATCATCCATTCCTCTTGGGACCAAATACATAAAATACCCCAAAGTGGGGGTGATAGGGTCTATTATAGAATTCTTCAAGGGGAGCATTCCTGGATTGCCACTTATAGCGCAAATATTAAAGAGAATCAAACCTTTATCTATTTTGCAACACATTTTAAAGAGAAGGGTTTGCCAGTTCCAAAGGTGTTGGCAGTGAATGAGAAATGCACCTGTTATATACAAGAAGATGTAGGAAACACGTCTTTGTTAGAGATATTAGAAAAGGAAGGAAAGACAGAACATGTTTTAAAACTATTTCAAAAAAGCTTAAAGGCTTTAGCTTCATTACAAGTAAAAGGGCATCAAGGATTAGATTATCAAAAATGCTTAACCTCTAAGATTTTTGGCAACCAATCAATCATGACAGATTTATTGTACTATAAATATTATTTCTTAGACAGCTTGCAGTATCCTTATGACAAGCAAGCGCTAATGAATGAATTTGAATTACTAAGTGATCAGTTAGCTAGTAGAGATTTTAATTATTTTTTATTTAGAGATTTTCAGAGTAGAAATATAATGGTGCATAATGATGAGGTTTTCTTTATTGACTTTCAAGGAGGGATGCAAGGAGGTTTAAGTTATGATGTAGCTTCTTTGTTGTGGCAGGCAAAAGCCGAACTAAGTCAAGAATGGAAAGACCAATTATTAGCTTACTATATTCAAGAAGTGCAGCTATTGCTACCTTCTACATTAGACGCCGAAGCATTTAAAAAACAATACAATGGTTTTGTATTGTTGCGTTTGTTGCAAGTGCTAGGTGCATATGGTTTTAGAGGTTTGTTTGAAAGAAAAGCACATTTCTTGGCTAGTATCCCCTTGGGTTTACAAAACTTAAAAAACTTTTTAGCCACCACCAATTTAGAAAAGGAAACTCCTGTTTTTGCCTCTATATTAAATTGGATGGTAAGTGATGAAGTGATGAGTAGGTTTACACCTCCTGTTGCCAACGAACAAACTCCATTGCAAGTAACTATTCATAGTTTCAGTTACAAAAAAGGTATACCAACAGATCCAACTGAAAATGGAGGTGGATTTGTTTTTGATATGAGAGGTATTTTAAATCCAGGAAGGTTTGATGATTATAAAAAGTTATCAGGTTTGGATAAGCCAGTACAAGATTTCTTAGAGCAAAAAACCAAAATGAATGTTTTTTTAAATAGTGTTTGGGACTTAGTGGATATTAATGTGGAAGATTATTTACAAAGGGGCTTTGCCAACTTGCAAATTAATTTTGGTTGCACTGGTGGTCAACACAGGAGTGTATTTGCTGCGGAACAAACTGCAAGACATTTGAGAAATAAATACAAATTAAAAGTGAACTTAGTTCATACCAATAAAGAGAACTGGGTAAAATAATTTTCTATGCGCGCAATGATTTTAGCAGCTGGCTTGGGTACTAGGTTAAAACCTTTTACAGATCATCATCCAAAGGCACTAGCAATGGTGAATGGGAAGTCTTTATTACAAAGAAATATTGAATACTTGCAACAATACGGTATCAGAGAAGTCATTGTAAATGTGCATCATTTTGCTGATCAAATCATTGAAGCAGTTAAAGAAAATAATGGATGGGGATCAGACGTAATTATTTCAGATGAAACAGATGAGGTTTTAGAAACAGGAGGAGGATTATTGCGTGCTCAAAATTATTTTAAAGAAGAAGAAAGCTGGGTATTAATGAATGCAGATATTTTAACGGATTTACCTTTAGATAAAATGATTGCAGCAGATGAATTGTTTGCGCAAAAAGCAGAAGGAGATTTGATGGCTACCTTAGCAGTAACTAATAGAACTACGAGTAGAAATTTAATTTTCAATGCTGCTGGTACATTATGTGGTTGGAAAAATAATACCACTGGAGAAGAGAAATGGGCTAACCCATTAAAAGATAAAACCACTGCAGTGCCTAAAGCATTTAGTGGAATACATATTGTACATCAAACATTTTTTGAAGCAATACAATTAACCGGAAAATTTTCCATGATTGATGCTTATTTACAATTAGCACAATATTATGCCATACACTATTTTGATCATAGCGATGGCATTTTATTAGATGTTGGTAAACCTGAAAGTTTAGCAAAAGCAAATAGCTTATTTAAACCTTAATGTAAATTTTCTTTTTATCTAAGATATATGCCAATATGGCCATAAAGGCGATAAAGCATAATGCATACAATAAAGAACCTATTCTTAAATCTGGGTATACATTTTTGCAAACATGCTCGTAAAACCAAGGTAGGCTTGAAGTGTATACTTTTTCGCCCATTTCATTTATATGATCTTCCCATCTTAATAAAGCTAATACTCTTGGTAAAAATCCACTTAAAACAAAAATGAATAAAGGATTCTTTCCAAAGACTTCAAAGAAATAACTCCATTTACCAGCTGCATTTCTAAATTCAATTAAGTAAATAAATACACTTAAAGTGATCATGGCTAATCCGGATGTATATACTAC
The DNA here is from genome assembly GCA_963923775.1 of uncultured bacterium. Taxonomy (GTDB): domain Bacteria; phylum Bacteroidota; class Bacteroidia; order Chitinophagales; family Chitinophagaceae; genus Sediminibacterium. The sequence continues at coordinate 1,469 of CAWULX010000005.1, read as the reverse complement.
ATAGCTACTTGTCCATATTTTTTTATTAATAGGAAAACTAAAATCCCAGATATATCCAGCCAATACCAATACTACACCAGTTAATAAAAGTTGAGAAAGCATTTCAAAATTCTTTCCTTTGTTTTGAATATACTCGCCCACTAAGAAACCAAAGATCACTTGAACAATAGCTGGTAGTGTGCTTGTTAATCCTTCTGGGTCAAATGGAACGCCTTCGCCTTTGTAAATATGTGTTACGCCTAATATGCTTTGATCAATAGCATTGCCAAAATAACCAGACAAACTATAGGGATGACCTGGGGCACCAAGCAAAGTAGTTAATAACCAATACAATAATAAAATAACTGCTCCTATATATAATGCCCATTTTGATTTGCCGTAATAGATAATAACAGAAGCAAAAAAATAACACAAAGCAATTCTTTGTAATACTCCGAGAATTCTAATATTCTCCCATTGCTTAAAAACCAGCACTCCATCAGACCATTTTACAAATGGACTCCAGTTTAAAAAAAGTCCAATTCCAAAAATTAATAAAGTTCTTTTGGTCACTTTTTTCCAAAAATTGGCACCTGTTCCTTGTGCCATTTTAGGCATCACAAAAGACATGGCATTTCCCACAGCAAATAAGAAAAAGGGGAAGACCAAATCGGTGGGTGTCAGACCATGCCAACTAGCATGTTCCAAGGGGCTAAAAATATGCGCCCAAGAACCCGGATTATTCACTAAAATCATGAGAGCAACTGTGGCTCCTCTGAATACGTCTAATGATTGATATCGTTGTGTTTGCATGGTATCCAAATGTAATAAAATTATTGTATAATATATATGAATGAATTTATATCTTTGTCGCCTATACAATCAGATGAAAAAGAACATTTTAATTACAGGAGGAGCGGGTTTTATTGGGTCCCATGTGGTGCGTTTAATGGTGACTAAATACCCTGAGTATCAAATTTTTAATTTGGATGCATTAACCTATGCAGGCAATTTAGAGAACTTAAAAGATATCGAGCAGTCGCCTAACTATCATTTTATCAAAGCCAATATTTTAGAGGCAGATAATTTAAAAGCCATTTTTGAAAAACATGCTATTACAGATGTGATTCATTTGGCGGCAGAATCTCATGTAGATAGAAGCATTGTTTCTCCTTTAGATTTTGTGTACACGAACGTGATTGGAACCGTAAACTTATTAAATACAGCGAAGGAATATTGGAAGAACGATTTAAGTTACGCGAAAGCACATGATGGATCTTGGGATACCAACAGAGATCATTTGTTTTATCATGTATCCACTGATGAAGTGTATGGAAGTTTAGGTAAAGAAGGTTTGTTTACAGAAACTACTCCTTACGATCCAAACTCTCCTTACTCTGCAAGTAAAGCAGCGAGTGATCATTTTGTGAGAGCATATGGTGAGACTCTGTCTCTTATACACATCTCCGAGCCCACGAGACCTCTCTACA
>CAWULX010000004.1:0-41155 GCA_963923775.1 uncultured bacterium | reverse complement strand
ATGTTATCAGGTGAAGCAAATTTAGGAACACTAAGATTACTTTTCACCACACCTTATAGTAGAACGCAGTGGGTGTTGGCAAAATTTATTGCAGCAAGCATTTATACTATATTATTATTGATATGGTTGGCGGCATTGGCCCTGTTTTTAAGTATGTTTATTTTTGGAACAGACGATTTGTTTTTAATGAAATCCAATTATGTGGTACTCATTGAAAGCCAAGATGTTTTCTGGAGATATGTGGGTGCATTTGTTTTTGCTAGCTTCTCTTTATTAACGGTAACTGCTTTAGGATTCTTGATGTCTAGTTTAGCTAATAACTCTATTGGGCCAATTGTGGCAACCATTAGTGCTATTGTATTTTTCACTATCCTTAGTACGCTCAATATTCCATTATTTAATGTTATAAAACCTTATTTGTTTACTACTCATATGAATAATTGGAAAGAATTTTTTGATATACAAGTAACAGATAATAACGAAGCTATAACTGGAAGTATTTTAAATATCCAAAAGATTAAAACATCTTTATTGGTATTAAGTGTACATATTTTTTTATTTGTTGGTGCAAGTGTGGTTATTATGAAAAAGAAAGATGTTTTAAGTTAATATTATGAAAATCAAATTCAATGTTATAGTTGGTCTTTTATTATTCGTGCAGTTAAAAAGTATTGCGCAAACCAATCCTGTTATCGAGAAAGTAAGACAAAAATTGGCCTTAGTCAACGATTACGTGGCTGAAGGGGTAATGAAAACTGATGTTTCCTTTATTAAAGCCTCTTTAGGAAAGGTTAAAGTGTATTATAAAAAACCCAATTTAATTAAGGTAAAAAAAGATGGTGGTATTTCTTTATTACCTAAAGGGGGCGTTTCTATTACCATGAATTCCTTATTAAACACCAATCAATACATTGCAATACCCTCTGGCAAACAAATATATAACGGCAAGAACTTAGAAGTATATAAATTGGTCCCTACGGATGATCAATTAGAATGGGTAATTTCAACATTATGGATTGATCCTGTACAATCATTAGTATATAAGACTTTCACCACAACAAAGGAAAATGGAAGCTTCGAAATTACTATGGAGTATGGATCATATGCGGATTATGGATTACCTTCTAAGATAATTTTTGGTTTTAATACAAAGGATTATAAATTACCTAATGGCATTACTCTTGAATTTGGGGATGAAGCGCCAATAAGTAAGGAGAAGGCTAAAAAGAATAAGAAAGGCACTATTGAAATTACTTATTCAAAGTATACTATCAATAAAGGGGTTTCCAATGCCAGCTTTTAACTAGAAAGAACTAATTTTAAAAGTAGATGCGCTATTTCATTCTTCTATTATTTTTAGGCTACTTTGTTCCACTAAAAAGTCAATCGGTACAATTTGCTACTGATATGACTTCAGTTGTCAAATTATTTGATGCATCAACAACTGCAAAAGACTATCAATTTGTTTTATTCAAATTGGACTCATTTGCAAAAACCTATGCCAATGAATGGCTCCCATTGTACTATATTTCACTGGTTAAGACAAGAATGTCTATGATGAAATTAGGGGATGCAGATGAATTAGCAAATCAGTCTTTACAGTATATTGATAAAGCCAAAAAAATACAAGTGAACGATGAAATACTATGTGCAGAGAGTTTGGCTTATACTGCAAAGATGTCTGTAAGTCCCTATACTAGATGGTTAAAATATGAACATAAAATAAAAGCACCTTTGGCTGCTGCCAAAAAACTGAATAAAGAAAATCCAAGAGTTTATGCATTGGAAGCAAGCTTACAATATCATATGCCCATTTTATTTGGTGGGGGTTGTGCTAACGCTTATACTATTGCATTGGTTGCTGCTGAAAAGTTAGCTACACAAAATAAATTTATTGTAACATTTTATATGCCTCATTGGGGTATCAATGTAATTAAAGAAATTACAGACAACTGTAAATAGCGCTATGCTTCTTCTAATCTTTCGTCTACCGCACCGGCAAACATTCTAGCACTTATTTTCTTGAGTGGATTTAATCGCATGTCTTGGTATCCCTGTCTTGCATGAATAATTCTTAGACATTCAAAAATACTTGCAGTAAAAGAGCTAGCATCCGCTTTGTTTTTTCCTGCAATATCAAAAGCAGTACCATGATCTGGACTAGTACGAACAATTGGAAGTCCAGCTGTAAAATTCACGCCTTCTCCAAAAGCCAATGATTTAAATGGAATTAAACCCTGATCGTGATACATAGCTAATACACCATCAAATTTTTCATGTGCACCCCTTGCAAAAAAAGCATCTGCTGAATAGGGGCCAAAAACCAATATATTTTGTTTACTTTCTTTAATAGCAGGTTTGATAATTTCAATTTCTTCTTTTCCTATTAAGCCTTCGTCACCAGCATGTGGATTTAAAGCGAGTACGGCAATTCTAGGTTTATCAACGCCAAAATCTTTCTGTAAACTAGCATTGAGTATGGCTAATTTTTGTTTGATTTTATCTTTAGTGATATGTTTAGCAATTTCACCTACTGTAACATGTTCTGTAACCAAGGCCATTCTTAAATTTTCTGCAACTAATAACATTAAATTTTCTGTGTTACCAAATGCATGTTGTAAATAGGGAGTATGTCCACTAAAATTAAATGCATCTGATTGAATATTCTTCTTGTGAATAGGTGCAGTTACTATTCCATCAATTATTTTGTTCTTTATTGCTTCAACCGCTTTCTCTAAAGAAATGAGTGCATATTTACCACCTGTTGCAGTTAATTCACCTGGTGTTATTTCAACTTCTTCTTCCCAGCAATTGAATACATTTACTTGTTTTGGATTCAACTTAGAAAGATCGTTTAAAATGGCAAAGTTTAGATTGAATTCAGGCAAACTTTTTCTATAAAAATTGATAGATTTATTATTTGCAAAAACAACAGGTACCATAAAATCAAGGATTCTGCTATCAGACAGGGATTTAATGATTAATTCCAATCCAATACCATTCAAGTCGCCACAAGTAAAGCCAATAACCGGTTTTCTGATCTCTGTATTCATATCCTATTGATTAGGCTGTAAAAGTACGCACAAAAACCTAACTTTGCTACATGCAATACACACTTAAAAAGTCGCTTGGTCAGCATTTTCTGATAGATAAGACCGTATGTGAAAAAATACGAGCTGTATTGCAAGATCAACCCATAGAGCAGTTGGTGGAAGTTGGCCCAGGGGCAGGGGCTTTAACAGCGTTTATTTACAAAATTCCTACTAGTTCATTTAAAGCTATTGAGTTAGATAAGGAGAAAGTGAATTATTTGTTACACACCTATCCAGATTTAGCTGGCAAATTAATAAATGAGGATTTCTTAGAAACTGCTATCCCTTTTGAGGGACCATTTGCTTTAGTTGGTAATTTCCCTTATAATATTTCAACTCAAATAGTGTTTAAGGTTTTAGATTGGAAAGATCAAGTTCCCATGATGGTTGGTATGTTTCAAAAAGAAGTAGCAGAAAGGATAGCAGCAAAGCCACATTCAAAAGCATATGGTATATTAAGTGTTTTGACACAAGCATTTTATGAAGTAACTTATTTATTTGATGTGCCACCTGCGGCCTTTAATCCTCCACCTAAAGTAGATAGTGGAGTGATTATGTTTAAAAGAAAGACACAATATCCTTCAATGGTATCTGAAAAAAGTTTTTATCATATAGTTAAAATGGCTTTTGGCCAAAGAAGAAAAATGTTACGAAATCCATTAAAGCCATATTTCAGTGCAGCGCAATTGGAAGATCCTATATTTACAAAAAGAGCAGAAAATTTAACATATGAAGATTATGCTGCACTCACTTTTAAAATGCATAATCCTTAATTTTACGAATGTCTCAAAAAGTAATTATAACTGCACCTGTTCATTCTTTCTTAATGGAAACCTTATCTAGTAAAGGATTTGAATGCATTTATGAGCCAGCCATTACTTATAAAGAATTAAATGACATAATTGGTAATGTCACTGGGCTAATTGTTACTACAAGATTAAAAATTGATGCAGCAATATTAGATAAAGCAGCTCAATTAAAATGGATTGGCAGATTGGGAAGTGGGATGGAATTAATTGATACAAAATATGCTGCTTCAAAAGGTATTCAATGTGTTTCTAGTCCAGAGGGTAATCGAATTACTGTGGGAGAACATAGTTTGGGTTTACTATTGAGTTTAATGAATCGTATTAATAGCTCGTATGCCGAAATTAAAGAAGGAAAATGGATTAGAGATGCAAATAGGGCAGATGAACTCACTGGAAAGACTATAGGGATTATTGGTTTTGGTAATACTGGAACTGCTTTTGCTAAAGTTTTATCTGGATTTGATGTACAAATTTTAGTACATGATATACTGCCAATCCAATCAACTGAGACATTTATTAAAGCTGCAACACTTGCTGAAATTCAAGAGAAGGCTGATGTAGTTAGTTTGCATTTACCACTTACCGAATTAACTTATCACTTTGCGAATGATGCATTTTTTGGAGGATTCAAAAAGCAGCCCTATTTCTTAAGTGCATGTAGGGGCCAGGTTACACATACAGCAGCATTATTAAAAGCGCTTAAAAATCAATTAATTAGAGCAGCAGGCTTGGATGTACTTGAAAACGAAAACCTTGGTAGTTATACTCCAGAAGAAAAACAGCAATTAAACCAATTAATGGCACTTCCACAGTTTATACTAACCCCCCATATTGCAGGGTATAGCCATGAAGCTTACCGCAGAATGGCAGAGGTGGTATTGCAAAAATTAGGCATCATTTAAGCTATTTTTTATATATTTGTGTACTGCAACGCTACAATTATGTGGCGTTGTATTTTTTTTATAGACAAAACAGAAGGATATGAGTGAAATTAATGCTTACGTAACCCAGGAGACATTTGATAAAATGCGTGAAGAGCTTCATAAGCTTAAATCGGTAGATCGTCCTGCTGCCTCTAAAGCCATTGCCGAAGCTAGAGAAAAAGGTGACTTGAAAGAGAATGCTGAATATGATTCTGCAAAAGAAGCTCAGGGAATGTTAGAAGCCAAAATCAAACAATTGGAAGCAACTATTTCTAATGCAAAAATTGTAGATACTAGTACAATTGATACCAGTAAAGTAACAATTTTAACCAAAGTAACTATTACTAATGTGGCTACCAATAAAACCATCACTTATCAAATTGTTGGTGAAAAAGAAGCTGATTTAAAAGCAGCTAAGATTTCGGCTACTTCGCCCATTGGAAAAGGTTTGTTAGGGAAAAAGGTTGGCGAGATAGCAGAAGTGCAAGCGCCTAATGGTACAATGAAATTTAAAATAGATAATATCACTGTTTAGTACATGACTATATTTTCTAAAATCATAGCAGGTGAGATTCCATCCTATAAAATAGCTGAATCGGAAATGTTTTATGCATTTTTAGATATTTTCCCATTACAAAAAGGGCATGTTTTGGTGGTGCCCAAAATAGAAATTGATAAAGTTTTCGACTTACCAACGACCTATTTATCAGATTTATTGGTTTTTGCGCAACCTATTGCCAAAGCTATTGAAAAAAGTTTTCCTTGTAATAGAGTAAGTATGGTTACAGTTGGATTAGAAGTGCCACATGCACACTTACATTTAATTCCTATCAATGAGGCAAAAGATATTGATTTTGCTAATCCAAAATTGAGTTTTACTGTCGAAGAATTCAAGGAAATTCAAGCGAGTATATTACAATATTTATAGTCGTATTATTTTTTCTGAACACGTTGTGGATTTTTTGCAATGAAACTGTTCCAGCTATTCGTTTTTTTGTCAGATTTTTTACCTTTTACTATTTTATTTTTGGGAATTATTAAGCCTCTTGTTTGTTGGTGATGACATAAGGCAACTGCTAGTGCATCGGTAGCATCATAGTACTTGGGTTGTTTTTTGATATCAAAAACTCGTTCTAACATTTTCCATATCATTTCTTTGTCTGCATTTCCATTACCTGTTATGGCTTGCTTCACTTTCTTAGGAGCATATTCAGCAACAGGCAATTCATAGTGCATGGCAGCAGCAATCGCAACACCTTGAGCTCTGCCCAATTTTAGCATACTTTGTATATTCTTACCAAAAAAGGGCGCTTCAATGGCAAATTCAGTGGGATGATGTTTTTCAATCAATTCAATGATTTTTGCATGAATCATTTGAAGTCTAGCATAGATGTCTTTTTCTTTAGTAAGCTTTAATACATCCATTTCTATTAAAATAGGTTGAGCGCCTCCTTTTATTAGGGCAAATCCAAGTATTTGAGTACCTGGATCAATTCCAAGAATGATTGGTGTTGTAGACATGTACAATAAAGTTACATATATCATATCAATTTCCGAACTTTGTAGCTATGTTATCAACCACAACAAATCGTCTTATTGCAATTGGTAAAAAAGGAGTGGGTGTTTTCTTATTCATTATTTGCAGCGTAGCTATTTATAGAGAAGTGGGCACTAATGCAAATATTGCTCAATATGGCGCTCAAATAAGAGTTCAGTTTGAAAAAATTGCTATATATCAATGGGCTTTTTTATTTTTTTTAATGTTGATTAATTTTCTCGTAGAATCTTATAAATGGAAGATTGTATTAAAGTCTGAAACCTCTATTAGCATTTTTAATGCATTAAGAAGCGTTTTTGTAGGTCAAGCATTTGCATTTTATACACCCAACAGAATTGGAGAATATATTGGTAGGACAATGATGTTGGAAACAGATAATAAAATTATTGCAATTGGAAGAATGGCATGGGCTTCCTATGCTCAAATGATAGTTACTATTATCATGGGGGCAATAGCTATTTATGTGAACCCGCCTTTTTTAGCATGGTTAAGATGGGTAACACCATTATTATTAATTTTTGCATTAATTGTGTATTTCCATAAAGTCACTTTTTCTGGTATTTTAAAATCTTTTAATTTCTTGCAAATAGAATCGGAAGTGAAGAAAAAATTATTGGCCTTGTCTTTTTTAAGGTATAGTGTTTATTTAATGCAATATACATGGGCAGCACATATTTTAAATATCCCAATTCCATATCTTGTTCTTTGGGTAGCACTTGCTGTAATGTTTTTAAGCTTAAGTATTGTGCCAACTATAAGTATTACTGAATTGGTTATAAGAGGTCAACTTATTCTTTTGCTATTATCACCTTGGTATCATAATAGTTTGATGCTAATTTGTTTATCTACCATTATTTGGGCAGTTAATTTTTTATTACCAGCAATAATAGGCGCCTTTTTATTATTGGGTTTTAGATTAAAGCAATAATTTTAACTAACCCACATGATACTGATACAACTACTTTTTATTTTAAGCTCTTTATTTAAGCCTGCAGATAATAATATTTGTAGACTATCAAATACTTCTTTTAAAGATGGTGAAAAAATAAAATATAGTATTTACTACAATGTAATAGGTATATATGTAAATGCAGGAAAAGCAGAATTCAGCACTCAATTAGGTAATTTCGAAGGGAAAGATACTTATACTTTTACTGCTATTGGCAAGTCCAATAGTAAATATGATTGGATTTTTAAAGTAAGGGATGTTTATGAATCTATAGTGGATATAAAAACTTTATTACCTTATCAGTTTACCAGAAAAATTAATGAAGGTAGCTTTCACCAAACTGATTTAATTAGTTTCAATCAAAAAGCGAGAACGGTTAATACCTTAGGCCAGACTTATACAAGTTCTGATTGTACCTATGATGTAATAAGTGCCATTTATGCTGCAAGAAATATTAATTATGATAATCTTCAATTAAACGAAAAAGTATATTTAAACTTTTTTTTAGATAAAGATTTGTATCCTTCCTATTTTAAGTATTTAGGCAAAGAAGAGATTACAACTCAATATGGCACATTTAAAGCTTTTAAATTAGCTCCATTATTGGTAAAGGGCACTATGTTTAAAGGAGGAGAGCAAATGACTATCTGGGTGACAGATGACGCTAATCATATTCCAGTTAGAATTCAAACACCTATTATTGTAGGAAATATCAAAGTGGATATGGTGGGCTATGAAAACCTAAGACATCCTTTAAATTCTTTAATTGAATTAGTCCAATAATTCAGTTAAAGCATATGTTTGACCGGCCCTAATTCCTTTCTCTGTCATTTCTAATACACAACATTCGTTTATAGGATCGTGTTCAAAAAATAAATGATAATTGTTTTTCAAAGCTTCGTTTAAGAATAGCTCTTTTTCTTTAAGAGTCATTATGGGTTGCATATCATAACCCATAACATAGGCAATAGGAATATGACCAGTAGAAGGTAATAAGTCTGCCATGAATACAATGGTTTTATCCCTGTATCGAATTTTAGGAATCAGCATGCCCTCTGTATGTCCATTTACCACCATACAACTAATCGATTTGGTGAAATGTATGGTTTGTAAACTCTCCTCACTTTTAAAGGGAGGAAGACTGATGATTTTTAATTGTCCACTTTGTAATAATGGGTCTATATTTTCTTTTAAAAAAGAAGCTTTCTCTCTTTTATTAGGGTGTTGTGCCGTTTCCCATTGTGGTTCACTGACCCAATAAGTTGCATTAGGAAAACTAGGAGTTAATTGGCCATCTTTAAAAGATACTGCACCGCCCACATGATCAAAATGTAAATGTGTTAACAATACATCTGTAATATCTTCCATGCATAGGTTTATATTAGATAAGCATTGTGCGAGAGACTTTGTATTACTCAAATGATAATGGCTAAGAAATTTTTCATCTTGCTTATTGCCCATTCCAGTATCAATCAAAATTTTTCGATCTCCCTCAATTACCAATAAACATCTAAGAGCCCAATTACACAAATTATTTTCGTCTGCAGGATTTAGTTTGTTCCAAATAATTTTAGGGACTACGCCAAACATGGCGCCACCATCTAATTTAAAATTACCTGTTGGGATACTATGCAGTTGCATTTTTTTGATATTGAGCTGTTCTATATAATAATACAAATCCAATCACAAAAAAGCCAGCAAGAATTAAAACAGAGTTTCTTTGAGAACCAGTTAATTCATTGATGAATCCAAAACTAAACATACCAATGACAATGGCTATTTTTTCTGTTACATCAAAGAAGCTAAAAAAGCTTGCTGTATCATAAGTAACAGGCATTAATTTTGAATAAGTGCTTCTGCTTACTGATTGTATACCACCCATTACAAATCCTACAATTACGGCAAGAATATAAAATAAATAAACATCGTTTCTTGGTAAATAATAACCCATAACACAGCCCCCAATCCATATAAGCACCGCTGTCATTAAAGTATTAAAGTTGCCCCAAGAGCTTGCTAATTTAGCCATTACTTGAGCCCCAGGAATGGCCACCAATTGGATTATTAAAATAGCTATGATTAGATTGGTGGTTGGTATATTTAATTCACTTTTGCCATAAAGTGTAGCAGCTAACATGACAGTTTGTACTCCCATATTGTAAAAGAAAAATGCTCCTAAAAATCTTTTCAATAAAGGCATATGCATTAATTGTTTCCATACCTTATGTAGTTCTTTATAACCCGAAGTAAATATATTTTCTTTTTTTTGGTTACTTACTATATGTAATCCATTAGGTAATCTTCCAATGGCAAACCAGCCAAAACCTATCCACCAAATACCTACTAATAAAAAAGATATTTGAGAGGCTTTTCCCACAGTGATTCCAAAAAGTTCAGGTTTTAAAACAAATACAAAACAAATTATTTGTAGTAATACAGATCCAATATAGCCCATCATAAATCCACGGGCACTAATTCTATCTCTATCTTCTGGCGCAGCAATTTCTGGTAAATAAGAATTGTAAAAAACCAAACTACTCCAAAAACCAACACAGGCAATGATTACTGAAATCAAACCACCAATAATATGATTGCTATCAAAAAAATACAAAGAAGCGCATGCAAGACTACCCATAGTACAGAAAAAACGTAGGAATTGTTTTTTATTTCCCTTGTAGTCTGCAATAGAAGATAAAATGGGAGACATTAATGCCACAATAATAAAGGCAATGGCTAACACATAATTATACAATGCAGTATTGGTAAATTCATAAGAGCCAATTTTGATCTTATCAATAAGTGTGTTGTCATTTCCGTCACCTGTGATGGCTTCGTAGTAAGCTGGGAAAATGGTAGAAGTGATGACTAAATTATAGACACTATTAGCCCAATCGTACATAGCCCAACCATTGACTACTTTTTTAGTGGCAGTTTGCATAGCATTTCGTTTGTCACTAAAAGTACAAAGAAAATAGCAAGATTAGATCCAATGATTATATAATAAAACCAATAGGGTAGTACCTAAAACAATTCTGTACCATCCAAAAATGGCAAAGCCTTGCTTTTGAACAATTTTAATAAAGAATTGAACAGATAGTAGGGCTACTATAAAAGCCACGATTGCCCCAATTAGCAGGGTCGTTATATTGTCTGAAGCAAATACTTCAGGATTTGATTTATATACGTCTAAACTACTTTTTGCAGATGCGGCTAGCATGGTAGGTACAGCCAAAAAGAAGGAAAATTCTGCAGCAGCTTTCTTCGTTAATTTTTGTGTCATGCCCCCGATAATGGTTGCAGCACTTCTACTTAATCCTGGAAATAAAATGGAAAGAACTTGAAAGCAGCCAATAATAAAAGAAGTTTTATAAGACTGTTCTTTTTCTTCAGTAGCTGCTGTTTCGTTTGCTTTAAATAATCGATCTATAAATAATAAAATAATACCACCCGCTACCATCACTATGGCAATAGTGCTTAAATTATTCAAAGCAGCATCAATATATTTTTTTAAAGCAGCACCAAAAATCAATGCTGGAATAACCGCCACAATTAATTTTAAGTAAAAACTAATTTGTCTGAAATTGAAGAATTGTTTTCTATAAATAATTAGTACAGAAGCAATGGCTGCAAATTGAATGACAATTTCAAATAAATCTACAAATGGGGTATCTGCAATTCCTAAGATAGGATTAGCAAATTTCATATGTGCCGTACTAGAAATAGGTAAAAATTCTGTGATGCCCTCAATGATGGCAATCATGATTGATTGAAATAAATTCATTTAATCTTTTTTGAATATGGCGTATATTTCAATTACAAAACCTATAATAATTACGATAGGTGCCAAAGTAATTCTTCTAAAACTATACACTTCATTAGCATTAAATACATCTGGATTAGGGCTTTTCCCGCCAGACATTAGTAACATTCCAATTACAATACAAGCTGCTCCAATAAGCATCCATGTATAATTTGATTTGCCAAAAAACTGTAAAGATTTTTTATCTTTTGATTGATTCATGATATAAGTTTTAATAAAGTTCGTCCAATTTCATTTTTAAATATTTGACCACACTTCTGTAAGTGCTTAATACAGAAATACCCACACCCACAATAATTAATCCAAAAAATAAAATTAGGTTATTACCCATTCCTTGTAAGGTTTGGATTTGTGGAAACTGTGAAGCAGTCCATTGAATTAAACCAAATAAAACAACCAATGCAATACCAGCGCTAATTAATCCATTGATTAAAGCACGAATCACTAAAGGTTTTGAAATAAAGTTTCTGGTTGCACCCACCATCTGCATTGTTTTAATCAAGAAACGATTGCTAAACATGGCTAATCTAATGGTATTATCAATACTTACAATTACAATAATGCATAATATAATAGACATCACTAAAAAGATAATTCCCACTTTAGCAGCTCTTTCATTTAAACTACTCACCAAACTTTTTGGGTATTGAATATCTGCAATATCATTTTTAAATTGAACAGTAATATCAGAAGTTATTTTATTTAAGCTATCAGGATTTACATAATCTGCTTTGGCAAAAAAGTCAACACTTTCTGGAAGAGGGTTAACATCTAATATTTTCGCCCAGTCTTCACTATTTTCAGCATTCCAAATGGCTTTTGCTTTTTCTTTGTCAACATACTCTACATTTTTAGCATAGGCTTGACCTGCAATAAATGCCTGTAATTTGCCAATGGTATTTTTGTCCGAACTTTTCAAATACACGCTGATTCGGATATCTTCTTTAAAATTGTCGCCTATAGAACGTAGGTTCAAAAATAACCAACCCATTATACCCATAATAAACAGTACAATCGCCACCCCAATAATGCTGTAGATATAGTTGGGTTTACTGCGTTTTAAAGATGCGGAGTTGGTTCCTGCCATAGTATTAAAATTTTACTGGTTCGCTTTGCAAATGTAGGGTTTTGAGCGCTAATGACTTACATTTGCAGAGGCTGAATTAGCCAAAATTTAGTCAAAATTAGGGCTATCATAGAATTTTTAAGATAATTTAAGAAATGGAGTATCAATTTAGGGCCATAGAGAAAAAATGGCAGGATCAATGGAAGGTTCAAAAAGCTTATCAGGTTCCAAACGAATCAGACAAGCCAAAATGTTATGTACTAGATATGTTCCCTTATCCAAGTGGTGCTGGTTTGCATGTAGGACATCCTTTGGGGTATATTGCTTCTGATATTTATAGTCGATATAAAAGATTAAAAGGGTATAATGTTTTGCATCCAATGGGATATGATGCGTTTGGTTTACCAGCAGAACAATATGCAATTGAGCATGGGGTTCATCCTGCGAAAAGCACTCATGCAAATATTGATAATTTCAGGAAGCAATTAGACAATATTGGTTTTTGTTATGATTGGGATAGAGAAGTGAGAACCTGTGATGCAACCTACTACAAATGGACACAATGGATTTTCTTACAATTATTCAATTCATTTTATAATCGAGTAACTCAGAAAGCAACACCCATTACCCAACTAATTTCTGCTTTTGAAAAAGAGGGAAATATTGCTCATGAATGTCCAGCTAATGCAAAATTAAAATTTGATGCAGCTGCATGGAAAGTGATGAGTGAGAAAGAGCAGCAAGATATTTTAATGCAATATCGTTTGGCTTTTTGTGGTTATGGTGAAGTGAATTGGTGTGAAGCATTAGGAACTGTATTGGCTAATGATGAAGTGATCAATGGATTTAGCGAAAGAGGGGGACACCCAGTGGAGAAGAAGAAATTACGTCAATGGTATTTAAGAATTACAGAATATGCAGATAGATTATTAAGCGGATTGGATACCATTCAGTTTAGTGAGGCTATGAAAGAAATGCAATCTAACTGGATTGGCAAAAGCTTTGGAGCAGAGATTGATTTTAAAGTACAAGGGACTGAACATTCTTTAAAAGTATATACAACAAGACCAGATACTGTTTTTGGAGTTGATTTTATGGTAGTCGCTCCTGAACATGAATTGATTGAAACTATTACGCCTGCATCACATCAAGCGGAGGTGGCGAATTATATAGCATATGTAAAAAGCAGAAGTGAAAGAGAGCGAATGGCAGAAAAAAAAATTACAGGTTGCTTTACTGGAGCTTATGTTATTAATCCTTTTAATCAACAACCTATTCCTGTTTGGATTTCTGAATATGTATTAGCAGGTTATGGAACCGGAGCTATTATGGCCGTGCCTTGTGGAGATGATAGAGATTTTAAATTTGCTCAACATTTTAATATTCCTATTACCAATATTATAGGAGAGGCGTTTGATGGTAAAGAAGCAAATCCTACTAAGGAGGCGAAATTAACAAACAGTGATTTCTTAAATGGAGTAGTACAAAAAAATGCGATAGCTATTGTGAATGAAAAGATAGAGACAATGGGTATAGGTAAGCGAAAAGTAAATTATAAAATGCGTGATGCTGCTTTTAGTAGACAACGTTATTGGGGTGAGCCCTTCCCCATTAAATGGATCGATGGAATTGCTTATCCATTAAATGAAACTGAGTTACCATTATTATTGCCAAATGTAGATCATTATGGACCAGGTCCAGAAGGAGAAGGTCCTTTGGCTAATATTGATCATTGGAAGGAAGCTAATTATGAAACCAATACTATGCCTGGATATGCTGGAAGTAGCTGGTATTTCTTAAGATATATGGATCCAACTAATGAGAAAGAGTTTTGTAATAGAAAAGTAAGTGATTATTGGGGACAGGTAGATCTATATATTGGTGGTACAGAACATGCTGTTGGACATTTATTGTACAGTAGAATGTGGACCAAGGTAATGTATGATTTGGGCCATATTGGATTTGATGAACCCTATAAGAAATTATTGAATCAGGGAATGATTCAAGGTAGTTCTAGATTTGTGTATCGTAAAAGAGGTACACATGTATTTGTATCTGCAGGATTAATTGGATCACAAGAAGTAGACCAATTGCATGTAGATGTAAATATAGTGGATGGGATAGAATTAGATACGGAAGCATTTAAGAAATGGAAACCGGATTATGCGAATGCAACATTTGAATTAGAAGACGGAAAATATATCTGCGGGGTTGAAGTAGAGAAAATGTCTAAGTCTAAATTCAATACAGTGAATCCTGACGATTTGGTGTCTAAGTATGGTGCTGATACCTTTAGAATGTATGAAATGTTTTTGGGTCCAGTTGAGCAAAGTAAGCCATGGGATACAAAAGGGATTGAAGGGGTACATAGATTTATCAAGAAATTCTGGCGTTTATTTTATGATGAAATGAAAGGCCAGGTATGGGTAAATGAAACACCTACTAATGAAGAGTATAAGATATTACATAAGACAATTAAGAAAATTGAGGAAGACACAGAACGATATAGTTTTAATACGGCGGTAAGTACTTTCATGATTTGTATCAATGAACTATATGATATTGGCTGTCATAAAAAAGAAATTTTAGAACAAGTACTGATTTTAATAACGCCTTATGCGCCACATTTTGCGGAAGAATTATGGACATTGATTGGCAATAAGGGGTTGATTGTTGATGCGCCTTTTCCTGTATTTGAAGCTAAATACGTAATAGAGTCTTCAAAAGAGTATCCAGTTAGTATTAATGGAAAAGTAAGAGCCAATATGTCCATTGCATTAGATGCCACAGAAGAGCAAGTAAAAGAGATTGTGTTGGCGAATGCGACTATTCAAAAGTGGGTGGAAGACAAGCCTTTGAAAAAATTAATTTTTGTAAAAGGCAAAATGATTAATATCGTTATATAATTTTTTTAAATAAGCTATATGAAAAAAGTATTTTTAAGTGTTGGACTTTTTGTGATGGTATATGTGAATGCACAAATGCCAAGTAATAATCTACCAAGATTTATTCGTTGGGTAGATAATGATCAAATTTTAGTAAGCACTAAATTAAATAAAGAAACTACTGCTAAAGAGTATCTGTATAATCTAAAGACCAAGCAATATAGTGCTGCTCCAAATGCTGCTTTACCTGCAACAGAAAAAACCGTAGTGGTTAAAAATGCTAATATCTATTTAAAAGAAAATGGAACTGAGACCCAGTTGACTTTTGATGCTGCAGAAGAAAAAAATCCAACGCTTTCTCCTGACGGACAATTTGTAGGATATACAAAAAACAATAACCTATTTACAGTTAGTATTGCAGATAAAAAAGAAACAGCCATCACATCAGAAAATACAAAAGGAATTTTAAATGGTTATGCGAGCTGGGTGTATTTTGAAGAGATATTTGGACGACCTACTCAATACCGTGCATTTTGGTGGAGCCCTGATAGTAAGTATATTTCATTTATGCGTTTTGATGAACGCCAGGTACCTATGTTCCCTATTTATGTAAGTGATGGACAGCATGGTTATATAGAAGAAACAAGATATCCTAAAGCAGGTGACCCAAATCCTACAGTAAAAATTGGATGGACCAGTCCAACTGGCGGTGCTATTACTTGGGCAGATTTTAATGAGCAAGAAGATCAATATTTTGGATGGCCAATATGGAATCCAAATAACAATTCAATGTGGATGTCATGGATGGATCGTGGACAAAACAATTTAAAGATCTACGAATTAGATATGGCAACTGGCGCCAAAAAAGAAGTATATAAAGAATACCAAAAAACTTGGATTGATTTAGAAGATAGAGTGAGTGGAAGAATTAATTTCTTGGCAAATAACCAAGGCTATATTGCACAATCTGATGCTTCTGGATACAATCACTTGTATTTATACAATATGCAAGGCCAATTAATTAATGCAATTACTTCTGGTAAATACACTGTTACCGGAATTAAGTATATTGATGAAAAAAATAAAACAATTTATTTTACAGCCAGAGGTATAGAAAATTCTGCAAGGGTAGATTTATATGCTGTATATTTTAACGGAACTTCATTAGCTAGATTAACTGTAGGTGACTATCATAATAGCCAACTGTATCTTTCTCCAGATACCAAAAAAATTATTACCGTATATAGTAATGTAAGTACTCCTACTACTATGGGAATAATTGACAAAAAAGATAAAACTAAAACTATTCAAGTA
The DNA here is from genome assembly GCA_963923775.1 of uncultured bacterium. GTDB lineage: Bacteria > Bacteroidota > Bacteroidia > Chitinophagales > Chitinophagaceae > Sediminibacterium. The sequence goes on along the minus strand of CAWULX010000004.1, from coordinate 24,739 downwards.
ATTGCTTCAGCTGTAGATTCTAGTTTTAAAGCAGATGATTATGCAAAAACAGAATTAATTAGAATTAAAAGTGCAGATGGTTTATATGAATTACCAGCTTTAGTTACTTGGCCCAAAAACATGGATCCTAATAAAAAGTATCCAATGCTAGTAAGTATTTATGGTGGTCCTAATGCAGGTACGGTGATGGATAATTGGACTAATCCTGTTTTCAAAGAGCCTTTAGCAAAAGAAGGCTTGATTCAAGTAGCTTTTGATCATAGAGCAAGCGGTCATTTTGGTAAAGAAGGGGTAAACTATATGTATCGTAATTTAGGTTATTGGGAAATGACCGATTATATGACTATGGCTAAATGGTTTATTGATAATGGACATGCAGATCCTAAGAAAATTGCTATCACTGGTTTTAGTTATGGTGGCTATATGAGTTGTTATGCATTGACATTTGGATCTTCTGTATTTACCCATGCAATGGCTGGTGGAAGTGTTACTTCTTGGGAATTATATGATTCTCATTATACAGAAAGATTTATGGATACTCCAAAAGAAAACCCAGAAGGGTATAAATCTGGTTCTGTGTTAACCCATGTTAAAAATTTTAAAGGTGTATTACAATTAGTGCATGGCACATCAGATGACAATGTGCACATGCAAAACTCTATACAATTATTAAGTGCGTTAGAAGATAATGGGAAAGAAGTGGAGTTTATGTTGTATCCAGGTGGAAGGCATGGATGGGGTGGTGCAAAAGGAAAACACTTTGTAGATTTAAAAACAAAATTTATTTACACTCATTTATTGGAAAAGCCTGTTCCTGCAACCAAGTAATTGAATTAACCAAGTTTTATGTCGAATCCTATTTTAGATGCTGATCAGCTTAATTTAAATCCTCAGGACAGAGAATTTGAAAATAGTATTCGTCCAACTGCCATTGATGCTTTCTCTGGTCAGCCTCAATTAATTGAAAACATTAGCATTTTTATTAAAGCGGCTAAGATGAGAGGAGAGCCATTAGATCATATTTTATTTCATGGTCCTCCAGGTTTGGGTAAAACCACTTTAAGTAGAATTGTAGCCAATGAAATGGGTGTACAAATTAAAGAAACTTCAGGACCTGTAATTGATAAGCCTAGTGATTTGGCAGGATTATTAACTAGCTTGGAACCTAATGATGTTTTATTTATTGATGAGATTCATAGATTGAGTACAGTTGTAGAAGAATACTTATATGCTGCCATGGAAGATTTTAAGATAGATATTATGATTGATAGTGGTCCTAATGCAAGAAGTATTCAAATTAACTTAAATCCATTTACTTTAGTAGGAGCCACAACAAGAAGTGGTTTATTGACAGCTCCATTATTGTCCAGATTTGGAATTAAATCAAGATTGGAATATTACCCAGCACCTGTATTGCAAAAAATTATTGAGAGAAGTGCACAAATATTAAATGTTAAAATAGATAGTCATGCAGCAGGAGAGATTGCTAGAAGAAGTAGAGGTACACCAAGAATTGCCAATGGACTTTTAAGAAGGGTTAGAGACTTTGCACAGGTGTTGAATGACGGACAAGTAGATTTAAGTATTACGCAACATGCTCTAAAAGCGTTGAATGTAGATGAGCATGGATTAGACGAAATGGATAATAGAATTCTATTAGCAATTATTGAAAAATTCAAAGGGGGACCTGTAGGTATTACCACTATTGCAACAGCAGTAGGGGAAGAATCTGGCACCATTGAAGAAGTATATGAACCTTTCTTGATTCAAGAAGGCTTTTTACAAAGAACGCCTCGTGGACGTGAAGTTACCCACAAGGCGTATGATCATTTAGGAAAAATTAAAACTCAAGGAAATAGTCAAGAATTATTTTAGTTCACCACTAATCTAAATCCGTTTCCGTGAATATTTACAATTTCAATATTTTCGTCTTCTTTTAAGTATTTTCTAAGTTTAGCAATGTAAACATCCATGCTTCTGCCATTGAAGTAGGTATCACTGCCCCAAATTTTCTTTAAAGCCTTCTCTCTAGTTAATAAATCATTTTTGTGTTCTGAAAGCATTTTTAATAATTCGTTTTCTTTCGGAGATAAAACCTGAACTTTCACACCTAAAACTAATTCTCTTAATTTAGGGTTGAAATGATATTTACCCAATTCAAATTCTTGATTGTCAACAATCTTATTATCTTCTTCGTTTCTTTTTATAATGGCTTTGATTTTCATTAACAAAACCTCGCTGTCAAATGGTTTAGTAATATAATCATCTGCCCCTAATTTATAGCCAGTGATGATATCTTCTTTCAAGGTTTTAGCACTTAAGAAGAATAATGGAATATCAGGATCAATATCTCTAATTTCTTCAGCTAATGTAAATCCGTCCATATGTGGCATCATAACATCCAATAAACATAAGTCGAACTTCTCTCTTTGAAATGCTGCTAGACCTAAACGTCCGTCTCTTTCTAAAATAACTTCATATTCATCCAATTCTAAGTAGTTTTTTAATACTAAACCTAGATTACTATCGTCTTCACAGAGAAGAATTTTATATTTTTTCTTGTCTTCCATATTGAATGCTTTTTGTAAAGAAACAATTTTTTATAATGGTTCTAAAATAAGGATTTCCAATCTTTTGTTAAAATATACCTAATCCTTCGTACTTGTACAAATATCACAAATATTGCAAGAAATTGGGTCTTTTTCACCAAAATATTGCGCTAAAAATTGACTTCTACATCCTATTAGGGGATCCTGTATATATTGAGTAAAAGCCTTAATTCTTGTTAAAAAAGCTTTTTTTCTAGCCGTATATTGATCCAAATCCAATTTCATAAATTCTGCTGAAGTTCTGTTCCAATTAAATTGAACAATGGGTTGATTTTCTTTTTGATGATAGTAAATTAAACCAAGTTCTGCTAAATAAATTAATTGCTTTTGTATAAAATAAATATCTCTTTGAACTAAATCTGCCAAAAGGTTTTCTTGAATTAATTGAGGACTATCTAAAATACCACCATAGGTTCTTAATAAGGTTTGTAATACAGTTCCTGCAATTACATTATGGCTTTCGAAATGTTCAATGGTGTTTCTATCTCCTAAAACTTGTATCATCGAAGGTTTAAAAGAAGCTTCTGAGAATTTCACATGTCCTTCTTGAGCAATCCATTGTAAAGCATTTCTTGCAATGGTTTTGTCTAGATCAAAAACCAAACAAAATTGTTCAAAGTCAAAAGGGAATTGATCCTGTTCGCCCATACCAATTGGCAATTGTACAAAATCAGCCAAATGTTGGTATACTTTTTTTATAAGCTCAATCGGAGGAAATTTTTTTGTTTGAAGAATTTCCCAATATTCCCAATCAGATGTTTGATATAATAAAATAGCATTTGCAGCTTTACCATCTCTTCCTGCTCTTCCTGCTTCTTGGTAATATTGTTCGATGCTTCCAGGTATATCATAATGTATCACCAATCTTACGTCAGGTTTATTAATACCCATACCAAATGCACTGGTGCAAACCACTACCTGTATTTGATTATTCATCCAAGCTTCTTGTACTTTTTTTCTAACCTGTATAGTTAAACCAGCATGGTATTCTTCGACACTAAATTTATATGCCTTTAATAGTTGAGTAAGTTGAGTAACATTATTTCTTGTACCGCAATAAATTATAGTAGAGCCTTCTGTTTGACTTAAAATACTTCTTATACTATGTAATTTAACAGCTACTTTATTTACTGCGTATTTCAAATTTGGTCTTAAAAAAGTACTAGTGATGACTGTAGGTTGGTTAAGTTGAAGTTGTATGATGATGTCTTCTTGTACCTTGGGTATCGCTGAAGCAGTCATTGCTAATACAGGTATAGATGGAAATAATTTTTTGATTACATCTAACTTTCTGTAAGAAGGTCTGAAATCATACCCCCATTGAGAAATACAATGAGCTTCATCAATTGCAATTAATTGTATAGTGATAGTTTGTAAAAATTCTTGAAAATTTTTCTGAGCTAATTTTTCTGGTGAGCAATATATAAATTGATACATGCCTGCTTGAATATCTTTAAATATTCTTTGCTGGTTATAGAAATCTATTTCTCCACCCAAATGAATCGCACTAATTTTTTTTGCTTTTAAATCTTTTACTTGATCCTGCATTAATGCAATTAGAGGACTAATTATAATGCCGATCCCTTTTTTACAAAGTACGGGTATTTGATAGCAAATAGATTTTCCAGCTCCGGTAGGAAGTAAGGTTAATACGTCTTTCCCGGCTAATACAGCTTCAATCACTTTTAGTTGTTGAGGTCTAAAATGATCATACCCCCAAAAGGTTTTCAGTATTTCTTGAGGACTACTATATGTGCCAGTTTCTTGCAATCTTTACACTAATTTTTTCTTAAACAATCTCAAAGAGTTTAAAGCTAATACCACATCACTCAAGCCCATTAATAAAGCACCATAAGTTGGCCCCCAGGTTCCTAGTAAACCAATTGCTGCTATAGGAATTGCAACAATATTGTAAGAGAAAGCCCATGCTAAATTTTCTTTAATGGTTTCATAGGTTCTTCTACCAAGACCTAAGGACATGGGTAGATTTTTTAATCCTTGATTCATTAAGATGACTTGAGCACTTTGAATAGCAATATGAGAAGCATTACTTAAAGAAATTCCAATGGTAGCTTTGGCTAATGCTGGCGCATCGTTGATACCATCACCTACCATAGCAGTAGGTGCGGCCTTTGTTAAAACTTCTAATTTGTTTAATTTATCAGATGGGCTTTGTTCGCTAATAATTTCTTGAATACCTAATGCATTACCAACTAGTTCACATTTTGATTTTCTATCTCCACTTAATAAAATGGTATGAATGCCTTGACTATACAATGTATTTATTACTTCTTTTGCTTCTGGTCTTATTTCATCGATTACGTCAATCCATCCTATGAATTGATTGTTCTTTTGTATATAAATATTATGCCCATCCTCAATACTTTGATCTACCAATGTTTTAAATGAACCTGCCCAATATTCATTTCCTTCTTTATCGGTGGCTTTTATGCCCAATCCTTTTACTTCTTCAATAGAATTCCATTTTACTTCTGTTTTGGATTTCCATGCTGTGCTAATACATTTTGCAATTGGATGATTAGAATATTTTTCTAAGGAGTATGCTAATTCTTTAAATTGTATTTCTTCAATAGCATTAGTAAAATATACTTTATCAATTACAAACTGACCTGTGGTTAATGTACCTGTCTTGTCAAAAACAACTTGTTTGATATCTTTAAAAGTTTCTAAACTTTTTGCATTTTTAAAAATCACACCATTGCGCGCTCCTCTTCCTAATCCTACAGCAATGGCTGCAGGAGTGGCTAGTCCCATCGCACATGGGCAGGAAATAACGAGAACGGCAATAGCTCTTAACATACTCTCTCCAAAACCAATGGGAGTAAAGAAAAAGTTACCCAATAAAGTAATCAGGGCTATACCTAAAACTAAAGGTACAAATATGGCACTAATTTTATCTGCTAAAATTTGCACTGGTGGTTTTTCACCTTGTGCATTCTTTACCATTTTTAAAATATTGGCAAGCACTGTATCATCTCCTACTGCAGTTACATAAGCCTTAATAGTTCCGTTTTCAATGGTACTACCTCCTAATAGTATCTCACCAATTTTTCTATGAACGGGAATACTTTCGCCTGTTACGATGGCTTCATTTACATTAGCTTCTCCCCATAAAATTTTACTATCCATGGGAACCGTTTCTCCAGCATTGATTAAAATAATATCACCCACTTTAAGCGTATTGCTTTCAACATTAAAAATCACTTCTTTATGATGCTCGTCAAACACAATCATATTGGCCATGACTTTCTGAGCTTTTACCAAATCTTTTAATGCTCTTTGAGTAGATTCAATGGATGCGTCTTCCAAGTAATTTCCAAAAAACACTAATGTTAGAATGGTTGCAGCTGTTTCATAATAAGCAAATGTTGCACCCTGTCCAATTAATGTTCCGTATAAGCTATAACCAAATGCAGCGGTCGCTCCAATAGCTACTAGTACATTCATATTAGGAATACCTTTAAATATACTATTCCATGCACTCTTTCCAAAATAGCTCATTCCAACAATGTAAACAGGTAAGGTGATACCTAATTGTACATAAGGATTCATTAAAAAATGAATATGCACCCCTGGTAACATATGCATCATTAAAGGCAAAGTGAATATTAAACAGAATAAGGCTCTTTCTTTATTATTATCCAAAAATCTTTTAGTGATTTTTTCTTCCGACCCTCTTACTTTATATCCTAAACTATTTATGCCCTTTATCAATTTTTCTTTACTTGCTTCAAAAGGAAGTTCAAAATTCACTTCCCCTTCCATAAAATTCACTTTTGGTCCAACTACTCCTTCAGATTCCAAGTATTTATGAATAGATAAAGCACAATTGGTACAGCTCATTCCGTCTACTTTTAATTGTACATTTTCCATAAGATTTTGTTTATATTACAAAGGTACAACTCCTATATTGTATCTTTGCTTTATGGAAAAAATGTATCGCATTGAGCAAATTCCATTAGTGGCTAAAGAGCTGGTGGAACAATATGGTAACCATCCAGTATGGGTTTTTCATGCTTCAATGGGTGCGGGAAAAACCACACTTATTTCGACAATATGCAAGATTATTGGAGTCGAAGATCAGGTTTCTAGTCCAACTTTCTCATTGATGAACGAATACCTGGCTGGTAAGAAAATGATCGTTCATATGGATTGGTATAGAATAGAGGGGGAGGAAGAAGCTTCAAGGGCCGGATTGGCTGCTGCAATAGATGAAGCAGATTACTGTTTTATAGAATGGCCTGAGAAAGCACCTAAGATTGTACCAGAAGACGCCCTTCATTTGAGTATTGAAATAATAGATACAATCACCAGAAAGATAATAGTTCAATAAGCTCTTGCTTTTTTGTAACTTAGAGTAAAATTGCTACCATGAGTGCTATCAAGCCACAAATCCTAAGTTCATTTTCTTATGAAACACAGGAAGAAGTGTTGGATATTCCTTTTAAATCCAAACCTTTATTAATTGGTATACCCAAAGAGAAAGCATTTCAAGAAAATAGAATTGCCTTAATTCCAGAAGCAGTAAATGTTTTAGTGGCTAATGGACATGAAGTGGTGGTGGAAGCAGGTGCTGGAGAGGGGAGTAGGTATTCAGATAAAGATTATGCAGAAGCAGGAGCTAAAGTGGTTACAGACAAAACAGTAGTCTATCAATGCCCCATTTTAGTTAAGACAGCACCACCAGTTGAATCTGATTTACCTTTTTTACAAATGAATCAAACCATTATTTCACCAGTGCATTTATCTGCATTGAAAAAAGAATTGATGGAGCAATTGATGGCTAAAAAAATTACCGCTTTAGCATTTGAAAATATCAAAGACGAAAATAATAATTATCCTATTCTAAGAAGTATGGGAGAAATTGCTGGTAGTGCGGTGATGTTAATTGCTGGGCAATACTTAAGTAATTTCAACCAAGGTAAGGGAGTATTATTAGGAGGTATTAGTGGTGTACCGCCAACCAAGGTAGTGATCATAGGGGCAGATATAATTGGAGAATTTGCTACAAGAAATGCTTTGGCATTAGGTGCTAGTGTAAAAGTTTTTGACAATGATGTGTCAAGATTACAAAGATTACAAAATAATCTAGGTCAAAGAGTTTGGACTAGTGTTTTAGAGCCAAGAATCTTAGCAAAACAAATTAAAACCTGTGAAGTAGCAGTGGGAGCTTTAAGAAGTGGATTTGGAAGAGCACCCATTGTGGTGACAGAAGAGATGGTGGCATCTATGAGACCGGGCAGTATCATTATTGATGTGGCTATAGATAGAGGAGGTTGTTTTGAAACTTCAGAATTAACCAATCATGAAAACCCCATTATCATTAAACATGATGTAATACACTATGGGGTGCCCAATATTCCAAGTGGATTTGCTCGAACAGCCAGTCAAGCAATAAGTAATGTATTAATGCCTTTATTAATTCAAATTGGAGATGTAGGAGGATTAGAAGAAATTATTTGGCAACATGTACATTTAAGAGAAGGTATTTATTTATACAAAGGAGCATTAACTGATTCATATATCAGCCATAAATTTGATTTAAAATATACCGACTTAAATTTATTAATTGCAAGTAGTAAAAGCTAGGTACTACTTATAGTCCATCAAGTTAATTTGTTGAGTGCAAAATGCGTATTCTTCAGGATCGTTGCTACCAACAATAATTATTTTTTGCATTGCATATTGCTGGATTAATTCTTTGTATAAAGCATATCCTTCTTTGTCTAAATTACTACAAGGTTCATCTAACAATAAAATAGGAGTATTGGAGAATATGGCTAAGGCTAATTTTAATCGCTGCTTCATACCACTACTAAAATACCTGATTTGTTTATTCGTAGCATTTTCTAATCCAATCATCTGAATCATTTTATTAATTGAGATGCTGTCATTAAGTGATTTGAATTTTGAATGAAATTCAAAATGTTCAATGGTAGTTAATTCTTCTACTAATTCTAAATAAGGCGCTGCAATACTTATTTGATCAAAAATGCTTTGGCTATCTGCACCATACCATTCAATTGTTCCTATACTTAAAGTAGTAAAACCAGCTATCACTTGTAATAGAGTGCTTTTGCCAGATCCATTATTACCAATAATTGCATAATGATGGCCTTTTTCAAAATCTATATTGAGTGATTGAAAGACCCAATCCTTGTTGAATCTTTTGCCAGCTTCTATTAGGCTAATTTGTTTCATGTATTAATCTTCCACTACTTCGCCTTTACCAAAACGTTTGATGATGCCGCGGCCACTCTCTCTTATAAAAGTAATAATCTCATCTCTTTCATCTGTTGCTGGCAATTCTTCTTCAATAAATTCTAATGCTTGAGTAGTATTCATTCCTTTGTTGAAAATAAATCTATAGATATCTAAAATATGATTAATTTTTTCCAAATCAAATCCTCGTCTTTTTAATCCTACACTATTTACTCCGCCATAGCTTAATGGATTTCTAACTGCTTTGATATAAGGAGGAACATCCTTGCTTACCAAGCTACCTCCTGCGATATAGGAATGCTGGCCAATATTTACAAATTGATGTACCGCACTTACTCCAGCAATCCAAGCATAATCACCAAGCGTGACATGACCAGCTACTTGTACACTATTACTTAAAATACAGTTGTTACCAATAATACAATCGTGTGCAATATGACTATAAGCCATGATCAAACAATTATTACCCACTTTTGTAGTCCATCTATCAGAAGTGCCACGATTGATGGTTACAAATTCTCTGATAGTAGTATTATTGCCAATTTCAACAGTTGTTTTTTCTCCGTTGAATTTTAAATCTTGTGGATCTGCACCTAATACTGCTCCAGGAAAAATTCTACATCCTTTACCAATCTTAGTTCCTTTCATGATGGTTACATTAGATCCAATCCAAGTGCCTTCACCAATTTCTACTTCACCATGAATAACGGTGAATGGATCAATTTTTACATTGTCCGCAATTTTAGCATTGGGATCTATATAAGTATAAGGATGTGTCATAATCTTAAATTTTAATCGGCTCTTTTAACTACCTGTGCAACTAAATCTGCTTCAGTAGCTACTTTGCCATTTACATATACGGTGCCACGCATTTCGCAAATGCCTCTTCTAATAGGAGCAGTTAATTCCATTTTTAATAACATGGTGTCACCTGGTTTCACCATTTGTTTAAACTTACAATTATCAATTTTCAAAAAGTAAGTATCGTATTGTCCTTCTGGCATGGCGTTAATACAAAGTATGCCACCCGTTTGAGCTAATGCTTCAATTTGTAAAACACCTGGCATTACTGGATTGCTTGGAAAGTGACCGGGGAAGAACCATTCATTAAAAGTGACATTTTTTACTCCTACAATTACTTTGTCAGTTAATTCAATAATCTTATCTACAAATAAGAAGGGGTATCTATGTGGTAATAATTTTTCAATCTGCTCCAAATTGAACACTGGTGTAATGGATGGATCATAAACTGGTACATCTTTTACATGCTTATTCTTTTTGATGTATTGTTTGATTTTTTTAGCAAACTCTACATTGCTACTATGACCTGGACGATTCGCGATAATTCTTGCTTTGATAGGGAAACCAATTAAAGCAAGATCACCTACTACATCTAATAATTTATGACGTGCAGGTTCGTTAGGGAATCTTAATTCTAAATTATTTAAATAACCTTCACTTTTGACTTCAATCTTATCTCTTTTAAATACTTTTGCCAGTCTTGACATTTCTTCGTCAGTCACTGCCTTATCTACTACTACAATGGCATTGTTAATGTCTCCACCTTTAATTAAATCGTTATCCAATAAGGCTTCTAGCTCGTGTAAGAAACAAAAAGTTCTACAAGGAGAAATCTCAGCTTTAAAATCTCTGATGGTATTTAATGCCGCGTGTTGTGTACCTAAAACTGGACTATTAAAATCTATCAATGTGGTGATTTGATAATCCAATGCAGGAAGGGCAACCATTTCTACACGCTTACCTTCATCGTAATGAAAAATATTTTCATCAATACTATACCATGCTTTTGATGCATCTTGTTCAACTACACCAGTCTTTTCAATTTTTTCAATAAAGGGAGCAGAGCTTCCGTCCATAATAGGAATCTCAGGTCCGTTTAATTCTATTAATGCATTGTCAACTCCCATCCCAACTAATGCTGCTAAAATGTGTTCTACAGTACTCACTTTAGCATCACCTACTTGAAGGGTGGTTCCTCTACTAGTATCCGTTACTAAATCACAATCTGCTTTGATAATTGGTTGGTTGGGTAAATCAATTCTTTGAAATTGAATGCCGAAACCAGGGTTGGCAGGATTCAATTTCATATCCACCAAAACCCCTGTATGCAATCCAGTTCCAGAAATAGAAATACTATCTTTTAAAGTGTGTTGCTTATCAGGATTAAAATGCTGGTCCATAAGAAATAGTTTAAATACCCTAAATGGGTGATTTTCAGCAAAAATACGGCTGAATTAACCTTTTTTAGACAGTTGCTGTACTAATATTTCGAGTTCTTTGACTCTTTTTTCCAAATCTGGCAGGTTTTTGACGTAAACCTGGGATCTTAAGACGGTTGAATGGTCGCCTGCAGGGTTGCCAGTTAGTGTTTGATTAGGGATTTTAATGGATTTTGTCACTCCACTTTGAGCGGCTAATTTGGTACCATCAGCCACGGATAAATGGCCTGCAAATCCCACTTGACCTCCCACCATCACATTTTTCCCAATTTTGGTACTACCACTAATGCCGGTTTGAGCAGCAATTACAGTATTATTTCCCACTTCAGCATTATGTGCCACTTGAATAAGGTTATCTAATTTAACTCCCTTACGTATAATGGTTGAACCTATAGTTGCTCTATCTATGGTGGTATTTGATCCAATCTCTACATTGTCTTCAATTACAACATTTCCTAATTGAGGTACTTTTTGAAAACTACCATCTGCTTTAGGAGCAAAACCAAAACCATCACTTCCAATGATACTTCCTGCATGAACAGTTACATTATTTCCAATAACACAATCATTATAAATCACTACACCAGGATGAAGGGTTACATTATTTCCAATTTGTACATTTTCTCCAATGAAAACATTTGGATACACTTTTACATTTTCTCCTAATTGCACGTTTTCTGAAATAGCCACAAAAGCTCCTATAAAATGTTGAGCACCTAATTTTGCTGAACTAGCAATAAAGGAAGGTGTTTGAATTCCCACCATATTGGCTGCTTTCAATTCTTGGTATTTTGTCAAAAGGGTAGCAAATGCAGCGTATGCATCTCGAACTCTTATTAATGTAGCTGAAATTTTTTCTTTTAAAACTTGACTATCATTGATGATAATGATAGATGCATTGGTGCTATATAAAAACTCTTCGTATTTAGGATTGGCTAAAAAGGAAATTTCACCTTGTTTAGCTTCTTCTATTTTACCAAATTGAGTTACTTCAACTGTCGCATCTCCCTCTACTTTTCCTTGAATCATCAGGGCAACTTGTTGTGCGTTAAATGCTAGCATGCGTTAATGGTTTTTGGGGGATTAATCATTCAGCCAACAAATGTAAAATTTTTTCACCGGGGCCGAAAGACTTTCGTTGATTAAAGCATTCTGAATAGCTGAAATATTGGCAATTTCACTAGATTTTAGCAATATTTTAATAGTTTCTTCATTTGATTGGTACATAGTATTGGAAGTTTCACTCTTAAAACACAAATAAGCAACTTCTTCATCTGTTAATTCAAATGCAGATTTCACTTTCTCAAAATGGGACTTAAAAGTTTCTTCTTCAATTAGATTGGATTGCATAAAACATTTAAAACATTGTCTATTTAAAAAGCGATTACATAAAATAGATAGTACTTTATCTGAATGATGTTGCCATTGTTTAATTGCAAATAAAATATCGGTATCGTCTAATTGGCAAAAAGCATTTAAATCAATAGAAGCTAATTGTCCATCAAAACTTCCTAAAAAATAATCTAGTACACCACTGGTAGAAACTTCTTTATTATTATGTTGGAATAAATATTTAGCTCTCTCAATAATTTTCACCAACATATTTTCACTAGCAACAACAGTTTTATGTCTGTATACCTGCCAGTACATTAACCTTCTTGACACTAAAAACTTCTCTACGCTATTAATGCCTTTTTCTTCTACTACTAATTCGTTGTTATGAACAGTCAACATTTTAATGATTCTTTCATAACCCACCACACCTTCACTTACACCTGTGAAAAAGCTATCTCTAGATAAATAATCTAATCTATCAACGTCTAATTGACCACTTATTAATTGGTGTAAGAATTTCTTTGGATATTGATTGGTAAAAATTTGAATGGCTAAATCTAATCTACCTTTTAAAATGGGGTTATCAGAAGTATTCAAAAATTGCATAATCAATAAAGACATGGATTCATGATGTACGCCTTTTAAAAGTACTTTTTCTAAAGCATGTGAATAAGGCCCATGCCCAATATCATGTAACAAAATAGCAGCTTTTGCAGCCTGCGCCTCCTCTGTACTTATCTCGATTCCTTTATCTCTTAATTCAGCAATCGCAATAGTCATTAAATGATAAGCGCCCAAAGAATGGTGTAATCTGGTATGCACTGCACCTGGATAAACCAATTGTGCCATGGCCATTTGTTGGATACGACGCAACCTTTGGTAATAAGGGTGTTTGATAATTTCAAATACCAGCGGATCATTAATGGTAATAAAACCGTGAACCGGATCGTTAATAATTTTTCTTAATGTAGATGCCATAAAGTTATACTATTTCAAAGGTACGAAATGTGAATAACTCCTGGTGTTTATTTAAAGCCCTGATTTCACAAAAAAACTATATTTGTAATGTTACTTACTACCCTATAAATCAATCCATAGTATGAAATTGACTCAATCCACATTGGATAAATTGGAAGATATTTTAAGCGAATCTGAATTTGTAGTTAGATACGAGAGAGGAAACTTTCAAAGCGGATGGTGTTTATTAGAAGCGAAGAAAATTGTGGTATTAAACAAGTTCTTAAATTTGGAAGCCAGAATAAATACTTTATTGGAGTTAATCCCTCAATTAGATATAGAATTTGATAAATTAACGCAGGCTTCTCAGAAATTATATGAAGAAGTTCAAAAACTTTCTTTGACAGAAGCTAGCGCCTAAAATTAACGCAACTTGTTTGACATAACCATTTTAGGATCTGGCACCAGCACTGGGGTTCCCCTAATTGGTTGTACCTGTCCAGTTTGTACCTCGGATGATCCTAAAGACAAGCGTTTAAGAACAAGTATTAAGATTAGTTCACCCACTACTACAGTTGTCATTGATACGACTCCTGATTTCAGGTATCAAATGCTTAGAACTAAAACCATTCAATTAAATGCGGTGGTGTTTACGCATCCTCATAGAGATCATTATGCAGGATTAGATGATATTCGCCCATTCAATTTTTTTTCACATCAGCCTATGCATATTTATGCTAATGATTTGACACAGGTGGCTATAAAAAGAGATTTTTATTATGCTTTTGAGGAGAAAAAAGATGTGGGATTACCAGAAATGATTTTACATACCATCGATAAAGAACCATTTACCATTGGTGATATTCCATTTATTCCTATTCAAGTAATGCATAGAGAAATGCCTGTTTTGGGTTTTAGAATTGGTGATTTTACTTATATCACTGATGCTAATTTTATTGCAGAAGAAGAACAAGAAAAAATTAAAGGCTCCACTATTTTAGTGTTAAACGCCTTAAGGCCCGAACCACATCCAACTCATTTTACATTGGCACAAGCCCTTGAAATGGTTAGTAAATTGGGCGTTCCGCAGGTTTATTTTACCCATTTTAGTCATCAGATAGGTTTGCATGAAAAGACTTCTCAAAGTTTACCTGATGGAATTGCATTGGCTTATGATGGATTAAGATTTAGTATCTAAAAAAAAGTGTTTCTACTCGTTTTTTGTTTTTAATGATTGCTTATTTATGTTCAAATAAATAAGATGAAAAATTCATGGAAAGCCTATTTTATTTTTTCAGAGAAAGAATTAAAGGCAATAGTGGTAATAGGTTTTTTTATTTTATTGAGTTGTACTTTATCTTATTTCTTTCCACCCAAAATAATTAGGGTACATTATTTTTATTTTGATCCCAATACCGTTGATAGTATTTCAACTATTCGGCTTGGATTACTTCCCAAACATTTTAATACATTATCTAAGTATAGAAAAAAGGGAGGAAGGTTTTATCAACCCAATGATTTGTTGAAATGGTATGGAGTGCCTTCCAAACAATTAAATATTCTTTTGACATATGTCCGCATCAAGCCATTTAAAATCCATAAAAGAATCATACAACCTTCCAATCGATGGTTGGACATTAATAAAGCCGACCCACAGAAACTGCTTAAGATAGAGGGGATAGGATTGCCATTAGCAAATAGAATTATTCGATACAGAGATTTTATTGGCGGCTTTTCGTCTAGCCAGCAGCTTCATAAAGTATATGGGATGACCGATGACATCTTCCAAAAAATGCGTATTTCTATGCTACCCATAAAGCCTTTTGAAGGTAAAATGCATTGGTCTACAATGAATTATAAACAATTAGCCAGTTTGGAAGTATTTGAGCCTAGGCAGGTATGGGAAATACTAAAAATAAGAAAGGAAGAGGGAAGGGTATTGGGTTGGGAGGATGTTATTGTTCGTTTTGATTTGGCGAGGGAACAAGCTTATACATTAAAGACAAAAACAGATATCCGTTAGGGAGAGAAAGAATTAGAAAAAAAGTTTGCGTTTTTGAAAAATATGCTTAGTTTGGATCTAGGATTTATTCCTGGTTCCCGATTGCTTGCTTAAAAAAAATTCCCTCCTGAGAGATCTTGAGGGATTTTTTATTTCTACTATCTTTTGAAAGTTTACTGTGCTTTCTTGAAAATTTGATTCACCGCACCACCCAACATTGGGAATTTTTCTTTTACAAAAGCTGCGATGGTTTCAATAGATTGTTTTGCTTGTTCTGGAGTTACACCTGCTTCTTTTACTAAGCGATCAATTAATTCTTGCATAATTTTTATTTTTAATTTTTTATAAAATCTTTTCTTAAGCTACTTTTAATGCACTCAGTTTACTTTTGTCAAACATTTGCTTTGCATAGTCTAAAGTAACATGGAATTCCCTGGTATCCGTCCCTGGCAATTCAAACATAGCTTGAGTAAATAAACTTTCGCAAATACTTCTTAATCCTCTAGCACCTAATTTATATTCCATTGCTTTTGAAGTGATAAATTCATATACAGCAGGATCAATGGTTAGTTTAATTTTTTCAATATCAAATAAATGTGTGTATTGTTTTATTAAAGCATTTTTAGGTTCGGTTAGAATGCTTCTTAAAGTTACAGCATCTAATGGTTCTAAATGAGTCACAATAGGTAAACGACCCAGCATTTCAGGAATTAATCCGAAACTTTTTATGTCTTGTGCATTTACAAAACGCAATAAATTTTTTCTTTGTAATTCTTGTTCTTCTTTGTTTACGCTAAAACCAATAGCATTGGTGTTAATTCTTCTTGCAATAATCTTATCAATTCCATCAAAAGCACCACCGCATATGAATAAAATATTTTTAGTATCAACTTTGATCATTTTTTGATCAGGATGCTTTCTTCCGCCTTGAGGGGGTACCAAAACCTCTGTACCTTCTAGCATTTTTAATAAGCCTTGTTGCACACCTTCTCCACTTACATCTCTGGTAATAGAAGCATTGTCTCCTTTACGAGCAATCTTATCTATTTCATCAATGTAAACGATGCCTCTTTCGGCCGCTTCAACATCGTAGTCGCAGTTTTGTAATAATCTAGTCAACATACTTTCCACGTCTTCACCGACATAACCTGCTTCTGTAAATACCGTAGCATCCACAATCGCAAAAGGCACATTCAATAATTTAGCAATGGTTTTAGCTAGTAAGGTTTTTCCTGTACCTGTTTCGCCAATCATTATCACATTGCTCTTTTCAATTTCCACTTCGTTCTTAGCAGAAGAAGGGAGATTAATTCTTTTAAAGTGATTGTAAACTGCTACAGATAATATCTTTTTAGCTTCATCTTGGCCAATAATGTATTGGTCTAAAAAAGCTTTGATGGCAATTGGTTTTTGAATTTTCAAGTCACCTCCCTTGCCATCTACTTTTTTTTGATGAAATTCTTTATCAATAATTTCATGAGCGTGCTCAATACAATTTTCGCAGATATGACCTTCCTGACCAGCGATTAAAATTTTCACCTCGTCTCTGCTGCGTCCGCAAAAAGAACAATGTATGGTGGCTGATTTACTCATTTTCATTTTCTTTGATTATAAAGATTTTGCAATCTTATCTACGATACCATATTTAACTGCTTCTTCAGCATTCATCCAATAGTCTCTATCAAAATCAGACATAATTTGCTCCATAGATTTTCCACAATTCTTTGCTAAAATTTGAGCACCTAATTCTTTGGTTTTTCTGATTTGTTCAGCTTGAATTTCAATATCAGCACTAGTTGCTTGGAAATAACCACCTAAACTTGGTTGGTGAATCATTACTTCTCCATGAGGGAAAATGCTTCTTTTGCCTTTCTCACCCATACTTAATAAGATTGAACCCATACTAGCTGCCAATCCCATACAAATAGTATGTACGGGACTCTTGATTAAGTTCATTGTATCAAACATCACCATACCAGAAGTCACTACACCACCTGGGCTGTTGATATAAAAATTAATTTCAGCGCCTGGTTTATCAGCGTCCAATAATAATAGTTTAGTCACAATATCTTTAGCGGATTTATCATCTACCTGACCCCATAAATAAATAGCTCTCTTTTCAAAAAAGATTTGTTCCATCTTCTTATTTAAAAAGCTAGGAGCGTTCTCTTCTTTCTTATCCGCTTTTGGTTCTTCTTCCTCTTCCATTAAAAATGCGTTCTTGATAATCATATATACTTATTTTTTCACTTTGCGTGGGTTAGTTAATAATACCTCGTCTACCAAACCATACTCTTTTCCTTCTGTGGCTGTCATCCAAAAATCTCTATCACAATCTTTTGCTACTGTATCCACCTCTTTATGTGTATGGATAGCAATTACTTCATATAATTCATGCTTCAATTTTTTAATTTCTCTAGCAGTAATTTCGATATCAGTAGCTTGACCACCGATAGCGCCACTTGGTTGGTGTAACATAATTCTACTGTGCTTTAATGCAGTTCTTTTTCCTTCTACACCTGCACACAATAAAATAGCACCCATACTTGCTGCCATTCCAGTACAAATAGTTGCTACATCTGGACTAATAAATTGCATCGTATCATAAATACCTAAGCCAGCGTATACACTACCACCTGGGCTATTGATATACATTTGAATGTCTTTCGTTCTATCCGTACTTTCCAAGAATAATAACTGTGCGGTAACAATATTGGCTACATAGTCATTGATGCCTTCTCCTAAGAAAATAATACGGTCCATCATCAAACGACTAAATACGTCCATACTTGCCACATTCATTGGTCTTTCCTCTATAATATAAGGTGTAAGATTGGTTACACTATTTTGGTATTGGTGTAAGGTGTTGCTGCTAATTCCTCTATGCTTTACAGCGTACTTTTCGAATTCTTTTCCTAAGTTCATATGTTTGTTTTTCTAATAAAGTAAAGGTAAAACCTATTCCATAAAGCTAGAGCAAAAAGGGTGCCAAACTTGAGGGGTTTGAATAAAAAAAGGCCCTTAAGATGAATCTAAAGGGCCTTTTTGTATAAAATCGGTACAAAAAGCTTAGTGCTTGTGATTTTGTAGTTTTTCAGCAAACTTCTCAGCAGTGATTTTTTCTTCTTTAGCAGTTACTGTTGCTTCTACTGCTTGGAATAATTTGTCAGTGCTAATTCTGTGGTAACTATCTTCCACAAATTTTCTGTCTTGCATCATTCTATTAGCATAATCTTCCATCCATTGATCATTGTCTCCCATAGCGCCTAATTGTCCACCCATATAACTCATCAATTGTGCTTTTGCAAAACCTTTTAAATCTTCTGCACCTACTTCAATTTTATGTTCAGCAATTAATTGAGTGCTAATTAAAGTCCATTTTAATTGATCTTGGAAAACTGGGTATTCTTTTTCTGCTTCTTCTTCTGTTCTTTGTTTCTCTCCACCGTTTTGTAACCAACGTTTTAAGAAAGCAGTAGGGAAATCCATTTTAGTATTATCAATCAAAGCATGATAGATTTGATCGTGTACTTGATTACGCGCTTGTTGATCGTAATAGCCTTCAATATCTTTTTTGATAGCTTCTCTAAATTCTGTTTCAGTAGTAATAGTTTGATTAGGGTAGGTTACTGTAAATAAAGTCTCGTCTAAAGGTGCTTTTTCGACAATACCTACTTTAGTGATTAATACTTTGAAATACTTATCTGAATCGTCTTTTGTTAAACCTAAATCTGCTAAAATAATATCTAATTCTTTCTCTTCAAATGCTTTGCCTATTTGAATAGTAACGCTTTCGTCCTTTTTCTTACCAATAAATTCTTTTCTAATTTTTGGAGCAAAATATTTAATTAATAATGAATTATCTTTAGATAATCCACCTTCAATTTCATTGCCTGATTTATCTGATTCAATAAAAGTAACATTCAATACATTCTCTTCAGTTTCAGCAATTTCAGGTTCAGTCATATTGCCATTTCGAATTTGTAATCTCTCCACTTCAGCTTGAACCATTTCGTCAGTTACTTCAATTTTGTAACGAGTTGCTTTAATACCTTTTGTGTCAATAGTGAATGAAGGTTTTAAACCAACTTCAAATGCAAATGTGTAATCTATTGGTTGATTTACATCCATTGATGGGAACTCTGCAGTTACTGGTAATGGTTGTGCAAATATTTCTAACTTTTCTTTAGCAATATATTGGTTCATCTCATTTTCAACTGTCTTTATAATTTCGTCTTGGAAAACAGATTGACCGTACATTTTCTTAATTAAACCAGCAGGCACCATTCCTTTTCTAAAGCCTGGGATATTTGCCGTTTTGGCATACTTCTTCAAACTTGTTTCGTAACCTTTTAAATAATCTTCTTTGGTTAATGTTACCGTTAACTTGTCATTTAAAGGTGCAATGTTGCTTCTTTGTATTGTTGCCATAAAGTTGATTTTCTAGTTCTTATTCTAGTGTTTAAGGGGGGCAAAGGTAAGGGTTTAGTATTAAAAAAGGCCCAAATTTGGGCCTTTTGTGCGGATGGAGGGGGTCGAACCCACACGCCTCGCGGCGCTAGATCCTAAGTCTAGTGCGTCTGCCAATTTCGCCACATCCGCTTAGGGGTTGCAAACTTAATTGATTTTTTTAATTTTTGGGGTACTTTTTAAGCCTAAGCAAGCAGAGAAACAATTTTCTCCAAAAAGAGTTGGTCAATGGAATCAAAATGAGCAAGCTTTTCGCTATCTACGTCCAATACGCCTATAATTTGTCCGTTTTGAAAAACAGGAACAACTATTTCTGATTTAGATGCGCTACTGCAAGCAATATGTCCAGGGAATTTTTCAACATCTTCTACAATCAAGGTTTTTTCTGCAGCCCAAGCAGCACCACAAACACCTCTACTTTTTTTTATTCTTGTACAAGCAACTGGGCCTTGAAATGGTCCTAAAACTAATTCGTCATCAATGATCATATAAAAACCAACCCACCACCAACCAAACTGTTCTTTTAAGGCTGCTGAAATATTAGCAAGGTTGGCTACCTGATTAGGCTCACCTTCAATCAATGCTTTTATTTGAGGAATAAGTGATTCGTACTGTGCAGTTTTATCTCCTTTAGTGATATGTAAATCTTCTGCCATTATGCTTGCTTGTTCAAAATGTTTTTTAATTCTTTCTTTTCAATCTTCGCTACAAATACAATAAACAAAACTAATAATATGGTTGCGAATAAATAATTAAAAGGCTGATTGTTAGAAACCAAATGTACTAGATTATTGATGCCAAATAATAATAAAGAGATCACAAAATAGGCAATCAATTTTTTGGTAGCATAAGGTATAGGGTATACTCTTTGACCCCATTGATAACTCACTATCATCATGGTGCCATAACAGAAAAAAGTAGCCCATGCACTAGCCATATAACTAAAGTGTGGAATGGCAATATAGTTGATGATTAAAGTGATCAATGCACCTAATAAAGTGATCCAAGCCCCTGCCATTGTTTTATTGCTTAGTTTATACCAAATACTTAAATTATAGTATACGCCTAAGAACATATTGGCCATTAATAAAATAGGCACAACGCGCAAACCAACGTACATAGAGGTGTTGCGAATAAATAATTTCCAAATATCCAAATACAATACCACGCCTAAAAACATGATGCAAAGCGTAATTACAAAAAACTTCATAATTCTTGCATAGGTTTTTTGTGCTTGATCTGATTGAGCAGTCTTAAAGAAAAAAGGCTCGGCACCCATTCTAAAAGCTTGTATAGAAATAGTAATTAAAATAGATAATTTATAACATGCTGCATAAATACCTACTTCCATTTTATTGGCTTCCACCGAACCTCCTGGAGCCCACCATCCTAACATAATTCTATCAAAAGTTTCATTCACCATCCCGCCAAATCCCACCAAAATAAGTGGAAGTGCGTATACAATCATTTGTGCCCAGAGTTTAATGTCAAAAGAAAATCGCAAAGCACGAATTTCTTTTTGCAATAATAAAAGCACAAAAACATTTTGAATAATATTGGCTAATAATATATATCCAACCGCCCAATCTGTTTTAAAATTGGTTGCCCAAAACCCTGTTGGATGTTCTTTTGCTAATTGAGGAATGGTGCTAATGAAAAAATAAGTTGCAGCAATATTTAAAACAATTCCACCCACTTTAATAAAGGCAAATTTCTTTGGCTGGTCTGATAATCTTAATCTTGAAAAAGGAATAGTTGTTAATGCATCTAAACCAACCACCCAGGCCATCATGGTAATGTATTCAGGGTGCTGTGTAATTTGTAATAAAGAACTTAAAGGTCCGCTATAAAATAACATCGCTAACACCACAATACTGGTTACAAAAATCATAGAGAAGCTACTGGTATGGTAAATTTTCTCTTCGTTTTCTTTGGATCCAAATCTAAAGTAGGCGGTTTCCATTCCATGGGTTACAATCACATTTAGAAAAGGAATAAAGGAGTAGATAATGGACATTTCCCCATAAGCCGCCTCAGTAAACTTATAGGTAAGGTAAGGCGTCAACAAATAGTTGATAAACCTAGCGGCAATGGAACTTAGTCCATACCATGCAGTTTGACCGGCTAATTTTTTAATACTACTCAAGGGGTTGAAATTACAGCTAAATTAGTGAAAATAGTTTTGTTTATCTTCATGTTATAAATCTAAGAAAATGAGGCTAGTTATTCAAAGAGTTACAGAAGCCAGTGTTAAAGTGGATGGAGAGATTGTTGGCGCCATTCAAAATGGTCTAATGATATTGGTGGGAATAGAAGATGCAGACAACCATGAAGATATTGAATGGCTAGCCGGTAAGGCATCCAATTTGCGCATTTTTGATGATGTGGATGGAGTGATGAATTTAAGTGTGAAAGATGTACAAGGAGATATTTTATTAATTAGCCAGTTCACCTTACATGCTTCTACTAAAAAAGGAAACCGACCATCTTATATCAATGCATCTAAACCACCTATTGCGATTCCATTGTATGAAGCAATGATTCAACAATTAGAAAAAGAAATGGGTAAACCTATACAAACTGGCCAATTTGGTGCAGACATGAAAGTAAGTTTATTAAATAATGGTCCTGTAACTATTGTGATGGATTCCAAAAACAAAGATTTTTAAAACTTAAGATATGAACGAAATAACTATTGCGGCTGCACAGCAAAAAGTAGATGAGTGGATAAAAACGATAGGTGTAAAATACTTTAATGAACTAACCAATTTGGGCATCTTGATGGAAGAAGTGGGAGAGTTGTCTAGAATTATGGTGCGTAAATATGGAGAACAATCTTTTAAAGGAAGTGAAAAAGACTTAGCACTTGGAGATGAAATGGCAGATATCTTATTTGTATTAATTTGTTTGGCCAATCAAACTGGTGTTGATTTAACTAAGGCATTGGAGCAAAATCTCTTGAAAAAAACGAACAGGGATAAGGATAGACACCAAAACAACGAAAAATTACACCAATAGGCAATCTCGCCTTATATTTGCAAACTATGAGCAAGACGCCAACTGATAATACATTACAAGCGATTATTTCGCATGCTAAAGAATATGGATTTGTATTTCCAAGTAGTGAAATCTACGACGGTTTAGGTGCCGTGTATGATTACGGCCCTTATGGTGCTCAATTAAAGAAAAATATTCGTGATTATTGGTGGAATTCCATGACACAAATGAATGAAAATATTGTGGGTATTGATGCAGCTATTTTTATGCATCCTACTACATGGAAGGCGAGTGGACACGTAGATAGTTTCAGTGATCCATTGATTGATAATAAGGATAGTAAAAAAAGATATCGTGTAGATCATTTATTAGAAGCGCATGCAGATAGGATGATCGAGAAAGGCGACCAAGCGGGGGCAGATAAATTATTGGCAGATATGGATGCATTATTAGCAAAAGATGATTTTGCTGGTTTAAGCCAATTGATTGCTGATCATAAAATTGTTTGTAGTGTAAGTGGCACAGGTAATTGGACAGATATTCGTCAATTTAATTTAATGTTCTCTACAGAATTAGGTTCTGTCGCAGAAGAAGCTAGTACAATTTATTTAAGACCAGAAACTGCACAAGGTATATTTGTGAATTTCTTGAATGTACAAAAAACAGCGAGAATGAAAATTCCATTTGGAATTGCACAAACTGGGAAGGCTTTTAGAAACGAAATTGTTGCTCGCCAATTTATATTTAGAATGCGTGAGTTTGAGCAAATGGAAATGCAGTTTTTCATTAAGCCAGGTACGCAAAAAGAATGGTATGAACATTGGAAGAATGAGCGCATGAACTGGCATTTAAGTTTAGGCATTGATGCGAAGAAATATCGTTTTCATGATCATGTTAAATTAGCACACTATGCAGATGCTGCATTAGATATTGAATATGAATTCCCATTTGGTTTCAAAGAAGTAGAAGGTATTCACTCAAGAACTGATTTTGATTTGAGTAGACATCAGGAGTTTAGCAAAAAGAAAATGCAATACTTCGATACCGAAATCAATCAACATTATATCCCTTATGTAATTGAAACTTCCATTGGTTTAGATAGAATGTTCTTGTTAATCTTATCAAATTCTTACGAAGAAGAAACTATCAATAAAGAAGACGGTACTACAGATTCAAGAGTAGTATTACACTTGCCTTCAAAAATTGCACCTAATAAATTAGCCATTTTACCATTGACTAAGAAAGATGGCTTACCGGAAATTGCTAAAGAGTTAATGGATGATTGTAAAAAATCTTTTCATTGCTTCTTCGAAGAAAAAGATGCCATTGGTAAAAGATATCGTCGTCAAGATGCTATTGGAACTCCTTTCTGTGTAACCATTGATCATCAAACTAAGGAAGATGCTACAGTGACTGTTCGTCACAGAGATAGTATGACTCAGGAGAGAATTCCCATGGCTAAAGTAAAGTCAATGGTATTAGAGGCGATCTCTTAACCGTACAATTCAAAATGGATTCGATCTTTTGGAATACCCAGTGCGGTTAATGTAGCTCTGGCTTCGTCAATCATTTCTTTCCAACCACAAATAAAGAACTGTGCATTGTCTTTATTGGCATTGGCTAACAAGTTTTGGTAAACTGGATGTACATATCCATTATGGGCACCTTCTCTATTTTCAGTTTCTCTAGAAAAAGCCGGGTGATAAAAAAAACCGGTTTCGGATTGTTCTAGTTGTTTCAACTCATGACCGTATAAACAATCTGTAAATTTTCTACAGCCAAATATTAAATGAATGGCTTGGTGCGGTATGTTGTTATGATGTACATAATGCACCATAGATCCTGTCTCTTATACACATCTCCGAGCCCACGAGACCTCTCTACAT
>CAWULX010000003.1:0-52040 GCA_963923775.1 uncultured bacterium | reverse complement strand
CCTTTTTACAGCTTCTTATTTGGATGAGCAAATGAAATCCATTGCCAAAGAAATAGAAAATAAGCAATTACTTTTTTTATGTGAAATGGGTCTAGATCCAGGAATAGACCACATGAGTGCTATGGAACTCATTGATAGAATTAAGTCACAAAATGGCAAAATAACAGGTTTTAAATCCCATTGCGGGGGATTAATTGCACCTGAGTCTGATAACAATCCTTGGCATTATAAAATTAGCTGGAACCCCAGAAATATTATTTTGGCAGGGAAAGCTGGTGCAGTTTATCTTGAAAACGGCCAAGAAAAATCAAAAAAATATTTTTCAATTTTTGAAAATTGTCCCCTAATTCAAGCTCCTCGTTGGGGCGAACTCTCTTATTATCCAAATAGAGATTCTTTGAGTTATATTAAAACTTATCAATTAGAAGGAGTGCAAGATTTTGTTAGAACCACTTTAAGACACCCAGTATTTTGTGAGGGATGGAATTTAATTGTACAAATGGGATTGACCAATGAAGAAACTCTTGAAAAGCCATTTAGTACTGTTTCAGAATGGTTCGAGCATCAATTAAGTTTTTCCAATGTGCTACCTATTTGGAATAAAGCAAATGAAGATGCAAAGATTAAAAATCAAATGGATTATCTAGACTTTCATTCAAATTTAAAGATTCCAGATACATGCACAAGCAATGCATCCATTCTTCAATATATACTAGAAACAAAATGGGCTTTAAGTAAAACAGATAAAGATGCAGTAGTGATGATGCACGAAATTGATTATCTATTGGATGGAAAAAAACATGCTATACAAAGTAGTTTGGTCTTAACTGGTAAAGATCAGGAGCATACGGCTATGGCTAGCACAGTTGGATTACCCTTAGCCATTGCTGCAGAGGCATATCTAAAGGGTCAAATACAACTAACAGGTTTGCATATCCCTACTTTACCATCACTTTATCAACCTATTT
This sequence comes from uncultured bacterium, assembly GCA_963923775.1. GTDB lineage: Bacteria > Bacteroidota > Bacteroidia > Chitinophagales > Chitinophagaceae > Sediminibacterium. The sequence goes on along the minus strand of CAWULX010000003.1, from coordinate 51,072 downwards.
TAGCAAAATTAAAAGAAGAAGGAATTGAATTTTATGAAGCGGAAATAGGTTCCCATTCATAATCAATTTGTCTCTTGTCTAAATTGGCCGAAACTACGCGAATATTGACTTTATCCCCCATACTGAATTTTCTACCTGATCTTCTTCCTACCAAAGAATAACTAGATTCAACATGTCTAAAATCATCGATTCTAGATAAACTAGTGATATTCACTAAACCTTCACATTTATGTTCAACAGTTTCCACCCAGAACCCAAAGCTTGAAACGCCACTAATCACTCCCTCAAAAACCTGCCCAACATAATCTCGCATAAATTCAACTTGTTTGTATTTGTTAGATGCGCGCTCAGCTTCCATAGCCGCTCTTTCACGCTCACTACAATGCACACATTTCTCCTCTAACCCACCGTCATTAATTGGATGACCCATCAAAACACTTTGAACAATTCTATGTACTAGTACATCGGGATATCTTCTAATTGGAGAAGTAAAATGACAATAAAATTCAAAACCTAAACCATAATGACCAATATTATTGGTGGTATAAACAGCTTTGGCCATTGTTCTGATACCTAGTTGTTCTAAAACATGTTGTTCAGGTTTCCCATTTGCAGCTAACATTAAACTATTGAAACTATATGCAATTTTTTCAGGGCTACTTAGATCAAAAGAATATCCATGTGTTAAGGCAAATGATACAAAAGGTGCTAATTTTTCTTCATTTGGCTGATCGTGCACTCTATAAGGGAAAGGTAAAATTTCAGATTTTATTTTAACCTTACCCATTTTTTCAGCAATCAACTGATTCGCTTTTAACATCAATTCTTCAATTAATTGATGCGAAGCTTTACTTTCTTTAACAGTAATACCTGTTGGTTTTCCTTTTTCATCAAGCGTAAATCTTACCTCTTGAGAAGAAAAATTAATGGCACCATTTTCAAATCTCTCTTTTCTTAATGTTTGCGTATAATCTGCTAGCCATAATATTACTTCTGCATGATCACCTTGTTTGGTTTCGATAATTTCCTGAACTTGTTCATATGTGAACCTTCTATCTGAATAGATAATTGTTTTTCCATACCAAGTATTAATTATTTTATTGGAGGCATCCAACTCAAAACAAGCTGAAAAAGTTAATTTCTCTTCATGTGGTCTCAAAGAACATAATTCATTAGATATTTTTTCAGGTAGCATTGGATATACCCTATCAGGTAAATAAACTGAAGTGGCTCTATCGTAAGCTTCCTGATCTACTGCAGTACCTGGTTGTACATAATGAGAAACATCAGCTATATGTACACCAATTTCTATATTCCCATTATCCAATTTTTGAAAAGAAATAGCATCATCAAAATCTTTAGCATCTACAGGGTCAATAGTAAATGTTAACACCCTTCGATAATCTTTTCTTTTTGCAACTTCTTTTGGTGTTAGATCAGTAGTTAAATTGTTTGCAAAATCCATTACTTCTTTACTAAACTCTAAATTAAAGCCAGCTTCTGCTACAATAGATTTCATTGCTTGGTCATTCTCCTGCTCAGGCGTGAAAATTTCTAATACTTCTCCTTCTGGTTTTTTACTGGCTTTATCCCAAGTAGTTAATTGAACAATAACCCTATCTTTATCTTTAGCACCATTTAATTTATTCAATGGAATATAAATATCAGGCATTGGCGTTATGGTATTTGGAATAAAAAAAGCATGCCTTTCGCTTACTTGCATAACACCTGAAAAAGATACCTGCTTTCTTTTAACCACTTCTAAAATCTTTCCTTCTTTCTTACCAGTACCCTGTCTAATTTTTGTAATTTTTACTTTAACCTCATCCCCTTTTAATGCTGTATTAAAATCTGTTGGAAAAACAAGAATGTCGTTTTCCATATTGGGCACCATCACAAAGCCCATGCCCGATTTAGCAATATCTAAAACACCTTGATAAGTGACTGCTAAATTGGTTTGTTTAGTGGTTGTTTTTTTATGTCTATTGCTTTTCTCTTTCTTTCCCATTGTTGTTTGTATAAAATTGTGCTACATAATCAATCACTAATTGATTGAAATTGGACTCAGCATCAAATAAAAAAATGGGTTTTATAGGCAAAACATATAAAGGAATATCATGTAATTCCTCCGTATATTTTACTAATCTAACGGCATCTTTTTCCGTTGTTAATATTAATTTGCTTTTGGCTTGAATTTCTTCAAATTTTTCTTTGATCTCTTTTAAATCTTCAATTGAGAAGATATGATGATCACTATATGATAACTGATAATAAGTATGTGTATGTTCGTGTAAATAGTTTTTTAATGGCATTGGATTTGCAATACCACAAACCAATAAAACCTCATCTCTCATGGTTAATACCCATTGATCAGAAGGATGATAAATATGATAAGGCGTTTCGTAATCAATAGCAGTAAAAAAAACACTCTGATGTTGTTCAGGATATAATTTATCAATTATTTCCTGTCTTTCTTGCTCTGATAAATCTATTGGACATTTTGTTACAACAATGATATTAGCTCTTTTAGCAGATTTTCTTTCATCTCTTAAATCACCTGTTGGTATGAAAAAATCATCAGTGTACAAATTGTTATAATCAGTCAGTAAAATATTAAACCCAGCTACAATTTCTCTATGTTGATATGCATCATCTAAAATGATTGCTTGTAAATTGGGTACGTCTTGAATTAATTGAGGGATAGCTTCTATTCTTCTTTCACATACAGCCACTGATACATTTGGATATTTTATATGAAACTGCATTGGTTCATCCCCAATTTCTAAAGCAGTGGTTTGTGAATTAGCTAAAGCATACCCTTTGGTTTTTCTTTTATACCCCCTACTCAATGTGGCCATTTTATACTCATCAGCCAAAATAGATAATAAATGTTCAACCATTGGAGATTTCCCCGTTCCACCCATTGATAAATTTCCAATACAAATTAAGGGTACATTAAACTTAACAGATTTAAGATACTGTTTATTAAACATCCAATTTCTGCAAGACACTATCCAACCATATAAAACGGCAAATGGTAAAAGTAAAACTCGAAAAGATTTTAAAAATAGGTTATTAAAATTCATAAATGTTCCAAGGCGTAATGCAATGAGACAAAGGTACATCAAATTGATGGGTATCTTCTACATTCTCAATAGGTTCAAAATAAGATATACCGATTCTTTTAACAGAATGATCTAAACGAGCAAAATAACGATCGTAATAACCTTTCCCATAACCTATTCGATGTCCATTATTATCAAATCCTATCAATGGAATCAAGAATGTATCAAGTTCATTTAGTTGAATTGGGTTAACAGGCATTGGTTCGTGGATACCCCATTTATTCAATGTAAGCTCTTCAGTGGCTTGATAAAATTCCATAGAATAATCTTGGTCATTGATAATTGGATATGCTACTGTTAAAGATGGTATTAAAAATTGCAAGTATTTAACCAATAATAAAGAATTGGGTTCTGCTTGATTTTCTGAAGGGTAAAAACTACCCAATACACTGGTAGTTGACCAATCCATTTTTTGAAATTGGATTAATAATAAATCATCCAGTTTAATACAATCGGCTTCTGTAAGTGCTTGTCTTTTTGCTAATAAATCTTTTCGAGCAGCTGATTTTAACATAGTTCAAGTTACAATATTTTTAATTATTCCATACATTGGAAAAAACTAAAAATAGTAGACCCATAATTTCTAGAAAATTGGAAACCTTCAAATTTCTCATAATTGTTTCTTGGTGTATGCTCTAAAACAAAGAACCCATCGGGTGCAATTAACTTTCTTTGAATAATAATTTTTGGTAAATCATCAATGGTATTTAATGCATATGGTGGGCCTGCAAAAATAACATCGTATTGATTAGAACAAGTATTTAAAAATTGAAAAACATCCATTCTTAACAATTGGACATGCTCAATTTTAAGCATATCTACATTTTTTTTAATAAAATCAGCCATAGCTCCATCTTTCTCAACAATTGTTAAATTGGTTGCCCCTCTGGATGCTAATTCATAACTTATACATCCTGTTCCTCCAAATAAATCCAATGTATTGGCATCTTCAATAGAAACCCTTGAATGCAACATATTAAACAAGCCTTCTTTAGCTATATCTGTAGTAGGTCTAGTATAAGGCATATTAGTGGGTGGATGTATTCTTCTACCACCATATTTCCCAGATATAATTCTCATTTAAAAAATAAAATAAGTAGCAAATTGGTGATGTGGATATTCCTGATGTAAAGCTTTTCCAACTCCATGTTCTGGCGACTGCTCTACTATAGCATCGTTAAAGTAGCTTCCTAGTTCTATTGCCCAATGGTTATTTTCTGCATGATACCCTCTTAAATAAAGACTTTCTGTATTAGGATTAATTTGCAGGTGCTTACATGCACTTAAAACATTATAAACATTTTGAGCTTCTTCTGATTCTTCAAAGTATTTATAAAATTGAATACCATTTTGATTTCTTATGAATACAATATAATAAGCTTCAAAGAAATATATATGTACTCCATTTTGTTGAGCATGACTCAACATGGCATTAGCATAATGAGACCATTTACCCGTTGGAAAAGATCTGGTCAAAAGAGTTTGATACATATCTGGAATGCCATATACCAAAACTTTATCCTGATCCACTGGAGTAACAAACAAATCTTCATCAGATTGATGACCAAAAATTATATTTAATTCATTTTGGTAAATTGTATTGTCTTTTACATTTTGTTGCTTACTAATGTATACTCTAGAATGATTCATTACAAAATGAACATGATGATAAACTGCATGCATTAGCTTAGAATTATTTTGCAAGTATGCCAATAATTGAGAAAATCCATTTACTTCATTACCACTTACAAAAGATTCAAAAGCAATAAAATGATTAGATATAAGGTGTTTTACTGCAAAATGAATAGATTGATGATCCACAACTATGTATAAATCTTCAACTTTATGATTTGCTGTACTTTCTAATGTACCGTAAATACCAATTTTCTTCTTTGCCATGGTGTAAAATCTTATGCAATGATATAAAAAAAGAGGCAGTTCTTTACTAAAACTAATTGTAGATTTGTAAATATATATGAGTCATTCCTCTTCCACCCCATCTTTACAGGTTAATATCAGCAGTAAACAAATATTAGCCATATCATTGCCAATAGCATTAGCCATTATGGTTCCACAAGTGAACTTTGTTATTAATAATGTTTTCCTTGGAGCTTTAAGTAAAAAAGCATTGGCTATTGGAGGAATCACTGGGGTATACTACCTCATTTTTGGGGTAATGGGCCAGGGATTAAACAATGGCTTACAGGCTTTAATTTCTAGAAGAGCTGGAGAAAATCGAATAGATGAAATTGGCATTTTGTTTTCACAGGGAGTCATCATTTCTATTTTCTTATCCATTTTTGGAATAAGCTTTACCTATTTAATTGCACCAAGTATATTTCATACTTTATTGCAAGATCCAGATAGAGCCAATACAGTTATTGAATTTTTAAAAATACGTATTTGGGGTATTCCTTTTTTGTTTATTTATCAAATGAGAAACGCCTTATTAGTAGGCACCAATCAGAGCAAATTTTTAATTATTGGAACTGCATCAGAAGCAGTATTTAATATTTTCTTTGACTATTCATTAATTTTTGGTCATTTTGGATTCGCAGCTTTAGGCATTAATGGTGCAGCATATGCTTCTATTATTGCAGAAGCAATGGGATTATTGGTAATCTATTTGGTAATCCATTATCAAAAAATTGGTGAACGGTTTAATTTATTTAAAGAATTCAGTGTAAAGACTGATTATATTCAATTAATTCTTGTACAATCAATGCCCATAATGGCTCAGTATATGATAAGTATAATTAGCTGGGAATTCTTCTATATTTTAATTGAGCACAGAGGAGAACAATCTTTGGCTGTCTCCAATTCAATGAGAAATATTTTCGGTTTTTTTGGAAGCTTTACATGGGCTTTTGCAGCCACTTCTAATACGATGGTAAGTAATATCATTGGACAGGAAATGCATGAGAAAGTGATTCCATTAATTGTAAAAATCATGAAATGGAGCTTAGGATTTGCATTAATGGTATTTATTTTGTTAAATATATTTGCACATCAATTTCTTTCCATTTATGGACAAGGAGAAGACTTTATGCAAGAAGGAATACCAGTATTAAGAGTGGTTTCTGTGGCTTTGTTATTTATGTCAATTGCAACAGTATGGCTTAATGCTGTTACCGGAACTGGTCAATCTAAAATCAATTTATTAATTGAATTCATTGCAATTATCATTTATATTACATATAGTTATATTACTATTGAATATCTTCAATTACCTATTACTATTGGCTGGATGTGTGAAATAATTTATTGGATAAGTTTATTATTACCTTCTTATTGGTATATCAAATCCATGAAATGGAGAGATCTAAGGATTTAAATCTATTTTCTTACTTTTTCAATGGATACTGAAGTAGCACCTTCAAAACTTGGTATATATAATTTTTGCTTAGTAATTTTTACAAATACCTTATCAGCCATTGTATGATCAGATATAATTTGAGTGGCAATTTTGTCTACTAAGCTTTCTAATAAAAGTGTGGGTTCATTCATAATAGATTGTACCGTCTTATAAACATGTACATAATCAATGGTATGATCAATCCTTTCAACCCTTTCAACAGGAGGGGTAAAATCAATTATAATGTCTAATTTAAATCTATTTCCAATTTTCTTCTCAGCTTCATACAAACCATGAAAGCCAAAAAATTCCAAATCAGTTAAATAGATCTTCATAGTATTAATGGCCTTTAGAAGTAAGATATCTTTCCGCATCTAAGGCAGCCATACAACCACTCCCTGCTGCAGTAACAGCTTGTCGATAATTTTTATCTTGAACATCTCCAGCTGCAAATACCCCTTCAACAGAAGTTTTTGTTGTACCAGGCTCTGTTTGTATATATCCAGTTTCATCCATTGTTAAAAATGGTTTGAAAATATCAGAATTAGGTTGATGACCAATAGCTACGAAAAATGCACTTACTGGAATTTCTTGCGTAGTACCCTCTTTTGTATTTTTAATTCTAACACCTTGTACTGTTTTTTCTCCTAATACCTCTTCAGTCTCTGTATTAAAATAAACCTTGATATTAGGAGTATTCAACACTCTATCTTGCATCACTTTACTTGCTCTCATTTGATCTTTACGAACAAACATATGCACTGTGGTACACATTTTTGATAAATAATGTGCTTCTTCTGCAGCAGTATCTCCAGCACCTACAATAGCTACTTCTTTCCCTTTGAAAAAGAATCCATCACAAACTGCACATGCACTTACTCCAAATCCATTCAATCTCTCTTCACTTGGCAAACCCAACCATTTAGCACTAGCGCCTGTTGAAATAATGACAGCATCTGCTTCAATTAGTTTTTCATCATCAATCCAAACTTTTTTTGGACTACAAGAAAAATCAACTTTAGTTGCCAAACCATATCGAATATCTGTTCCCATTCTTGCCGCTTGTTTTTCAAAGTGCACCATTAATTCGGGGCCTTGTATACCTTCTGGGAAACCTGGATAGTTCTCTACTTCAGTAGTAATAGTTAATTGACCGCCTGGCTGAATTCCTTGATATAATAAGGGTTTCATGTTGGCTCTTGCTGCATAAATTGCTGCAGTATAACCAGCAGGGCCTGAACCTATAATTAAAATTGATACTTTTTCTGATTCCATGATAATTGCTTTAAAAAAAAGCCCCGACAATGTAAGTTGTTGGGGCTTATAAAATTTTATATTTGATTAGCCCAAATAAGCTTTTAATGCATTACTATATCTAGCTTTTTGTAAACGTTTAATAGCACGTTCTTTAATTTGTCTAATTCTTTCTTTTGTTAAATCGTATTTAATTCCAATTTGCTCAATGGTAACACCATTCTCACCATCTAAACCAAAATAAGCATTAACAATTTCTGCTTCTCTTGGACTTAGAGATTTTAAAACTCGACGGATTTCTTCTCTTAATGAATCTTTCATTACATCTTCATCAGTATCAGAACCACCTTCTAATAAATCACCCATAGCTACGTCTTCTGCTTCATGAACAGGTGCGTCTAAAGAAGTGTGTCTAGTATTAGATTGGAAAATATTATTGATTTCTGTTTCAGACATTTCTAAAATACCCGCTAATTCTTCAGTTGAAGGCTCACGCTCGTGTTCTTGTTCGAATGCCATATAAGCTTTATTAGCTTTATTATAGGTTCCAATTTTGTTTTGAGGCAAACGCACCAAACGACCTTGTTCAGCCAAAGCTTGTAAAATGGATTGACGAATCCACCATACAGCATAAGAGATAAATTTAAACCCTTTAGTTTCATCAAATCTTTGGGCTGCTTTAATTAAACCTAAGTTTCCTTCATTAATTAAATCAGATAAAGACAAGCCTTGGTGTTGATATTGTTTAGCAACAGAAACCACGAAACGTAAATTGGCTTGCACCAATTTATCTAAAGCTCTTTGGTCACCCATCTTAATGCGTTGCGCCAAAGTGGTCTCTTCCTCTGGATTGATCATTGAAATCTTAGAAATCTCTTGTAAGTACTTCTCTACCGCTTGAGAATCTCTGTTAGTAATCTGTGTAGCAATTTTAAGCTGCCTCATGCAAAGAATTTATTTATATATGGATAACGACTAAAATACTAAAATAGTATAGTATTGTCAGTCTGCAAAGGTACTATTTTTCAGGTAATTACACAAATTAATGACCAAAAGCCCAAAACCAAGTTTTTTACCCCCTTTTAACCCATTTTTGGAGATAATTCAGGTCTTTATCCACCCCTTTTTTTATCTTCGCCAAATGATAGATTTTAGATCTGATACGGTAACCAAGCCATCCCAAGGCATGTTAGATAAAATGCATCAGGCGCCTGTTGGTGATGACGTATTTATGGAAGATCCAAGTATCAATACATTAGAGAAATTTATATCTGAAATGTTTGGTATGGAAGCCGGTTTATTTTGCCCTAGCGGTACAATGACCAATCAAGTAGCCATTAAAACCCATACTCAGGCAGGAGACGAAGTAATTTGCGAAGAATTATCTCATGTTTATCAATATGAAGGTGGTGGAATTGCCTTTAACGCTGGATGTTCAGTTAAATTATTACAAGGTAACAGAGGAAGAATAAAGGCAGAACAGATTTTAGCAGCTATTAATCCAGAAGACGTACACAAGCCTATTACTAGATTGATTAGTTTAGAGAATACAACCAATAGAGGTGGAGGAGCTTGCTATGATTTTAACGATTTCATTCAAATCAAAGAAGTTGCCAAGGCTAATAACCTTCAATTGCATTTAGATGGTGCAAGATTATTTAACGCCATAGTTCATAAAAAAGAAAATCCTTTGGATTATGGAAAGGTATTTGATTCCATTTCTATTTGTTTAAGTAAAGGATTAGGCGCCCCTGTAGGGAGTGTTTTAGTAGGATCTGCTGCTTTTATTAAAAAAGCAAGAAGATGGAGAAAGGTTTTGGGAGGTGGAATGAGACAAGCAGGTTCTTTAGCAGCAGCTTGCTTATACGCCTTGGAAAACAATATTGAAAGATTAGCAATTGATCATACCAATGCATTATTGATTAGAGATACTTTAAAAGATAAATCTTTTGTTGCCTCTATATTAGAAGTGGAAACTAATATTGTAATTGCCAATATTACTGGAAGTCAAACTGCTCATCAAATAGCACAAGCCTTGAAAGATAAAGGTATATTAGCAATGCCCATGTCCCCTACTCAATTAAGATTTGTCACTCACCTAGATATAAGTGATGCTAATATGCAGGATACCATTAAAACAATCAAGCAATTATAAAGAAGGAATATGTTAGAAAGAATTAATCCCACAACGACTCAAGCATGGTTTGTATTGAAAAAACATCACGAAGATGAAATGAGCCGTAAACACATGAAAGACTTATTTGCATCAGATGCTGATAGATTTAATAAATATGCTATTAATACAGGAAAGATATTATTTGATTACTCAAAAAATATAATTACTGACAAAACCCTACAATTGTTATTCCAATTAGCTAGTGAATGCTCTTTAGAAAAATCGATTAAAGCACAATTTGAAGGGAAAGCCATTAACGAAACGGAGAACCGTGCTGTATTGCATACTGCTTTAAGAAATTTTTCAGGTGAATCTATCTTTGTAGATGGAGAAGATGTCATGCCAGAAATAAAAAGAGTATTAAAGCAAATGCAAACTTTTTGCAACGCAATTCATACTGGAGAACATAAAGGTTATACAGGAAAAAAAATAAAATCTATTGTAAATATAGGTATTGGAGGAAGTGATTTAGGCCCTGTAATGGTTACAGAAGCTTTAAAACCATATTGGGTTGAAGGCATTGAAGTTCATTTTGTAAGTAACGTAGACGGAACTCATATTGCTGAAACATTGAAAAAAGTAAATGCAGAAGAAACCTTATTCTTAATAGCTTCTAAAACTTTCACTACACAAGAAACCATGACCAATGCACATACTGCAAGAAACTGGTTCTTGGAACATGCAAAAGACGAAGCGCATATTGCAACTCACTTTGTGGCATTAAGTACCAATGAAAAAGCTGTGAATGCATTTGGTATAAGCAGTAAAAACATGTTTGAATTTTGGGATTGGGTTGGAGGAAGATATTCTTTATGGAGTGCCATAGGCTTATCTATTGCATTAACCATTGGATATGATCATTTTGAAGCTTTATTAAAAGGAGCTCATCAGGCTGACAATCATTTTAAAACAGAAAAATTAGAAAAGAATATTCCAGTTATCATGGCATTATTAGGAATATGGTATACTAATTTCTTTGGAGCACAAAGTGAAGCCATACTTCCATATGATCAATACATGCACCGTTTTGCAGCTTATTTCCAACAAGGTAATATGGAAAGCAATGGTAAATATGTAGATAGAAAAGGTACTGCGGTTAACTATGCGACTGGACCAGTCATTTGGGGAGAGCCAGGTACCAATGGCCAACATGCATTTTATCAATTAATTCATCAAGGCACTTTAATGATACCATGTGATTTTATCGCACCAGCAAAGAGTCATAATCCAATTGGGGATCATCACGAAAAATTAATGAGTAATTATTTTGCTCAAACAGAAGCTTTATTAAATGGCAAGTCTCAAGCAGAAGTTGTCGAGGAATTAAAAGCAGCTAACAAGTCTGAAAAAGAAATTGAATTCTTAACACCGTTTAAAATATTTACAGGAAACAAACCAACCAATTCTTTCTTAGTTGAAAAAATTACTCCAGAAACCCTTGGTTTCTTAATTGCATGTTACGAGCATAAAATATTTACACAAGGAGTTATTTGGAATATTTTTAGTTACGACCAGTGGGGTGTAGAATTGGGAAAACAATTGGCGAATAAGATTCTTCCGGAATTAGGAAATAATGAACCTATTAAAGGTCATGATAGTTCGACAAATGGTTTGATTAACCAATACAAGTCTTGGAAATAAATGATCAAAGCTATTCAAATAAGACCAATTGAACCAAATGACAATATTGATTTGGCTAAAGTAATTCGTGGTGCATTAGAAGAATTTGGTGCCAATAAACCAGGAACAGTTTATTTTGACCCAACCACTGATGCTTTATTTGAATTATTTAATAATACTCCAGGCTCCTTTTATTATGTTGCTCTTTTAAATGACGTACTAGTGGGTGGTGCAGGAATTTTCCCTACAGAAAATTTACCAAATGGAACTTGTGAATTAGTAAAATTATATTTGCATAAAGATGCCAGAGGGACAGGCTTGGGTAAACAATTATTAAATAAAGCAATGGATTGGGCAAAAGAATTTGGATACCAACAAGTTTATCTTGAATCTATGCCTGAACTATCCAAAGCAGTATCTATATATGAAAATGTAGGATTCCAAAGAATAAACCAACCATTAGGCAATAGTGGACATTGTGGTTGTGATATTTGGATGGTTAAATCTTTATAGAATTACCACTTATCCACTTCTTCGCTACTTAAATTATCACCAGCACTTGCAGGTGTATCTCTAGCTTCCAAAGGTTTTTTCTCAGTAATGGTTTCGGGATCTATATCTGGGACTTCTTCAACAATTGGAGCAGCAGGTGTATATTCGCCATTGTTCTCAGATTCCTCATGATTAAATGCATCAAAATCAAAATCAGGCATCAAATCTGTCTTTACAAAGTCTAATGCTTCTGTTAATGCCTTCAAAAATTTATTGAAATCTTCTTTGTATAAAAAAACCTTATGACGATCGTATCCATTATCATCAAAACGCTTTCTACTTTCAGTGATTGTTAAAAAATAATCATTAGCTCTTGTAGCTCTTACATCAAAGAAATAAGTTCTTCTTTTTCCAGCACGAATACGAGTACTATATACACTCTCTTGCTTTTTCTCATTGTTGTCGTAATTCACCATCTCTCTTTTTAAAATTTTAGTTGATATCTCTAAAATATTAAAATATTATGAAAAATGAAAAAAAATAAACCAAAATTGAAAAAGGTGGGGAAAATCCTAATTAAGTAGAAGCTTTAGCTTGCTGAGTGTTATACAATTCAGCGTATAAACCATTTTTTGCTAACAATAGTTCGTGTGTTCCTATTTCAGCAATTTTCCCATCTTCTAAATAAATAATCAAGTCAAAATTAAACCCAAAGAATATTCTGTGGGTAATCATAATGGTGGTCTTATCTTCAATATAATTTTTGAAATTATTCAAAATAGTTTGCTCAGTTTTTGCATCCACTGCACTTAAGCAATCATCAAAAATAAAAATGGAAGGTTTTTTAATCAAGGCTCTGGCTATAGCTACTCTTTGTTTTTGACCCCCACTTAAAGTGGTGCCTCTCTCTCCTATTAGGGTTTGAAAAGCTTGTGGCAAATTATCTATTTCATGTTTCACATGAGCAGTATGTGCTGCATCCATTAATTCAGATTCTTTTAATATCTCTTGTAATCCAAAATTAATATTATGTTCAATACTATCACTAAACAAGAAAACATCTTGCTGTACATAGCCAATGGCATTTCTTAAAGTTTGAACATTCATTAAATTAATATCCATTCCGTCAATGGTTATTTTTCCATTATCTACTTCATACATTCTAGTTAATAATTGTGCCAAGGTAGATTTTCCTGAACCAGTTTTTCCCAGTACTAATAATTTCGTGCCTGCAGGAATACTTAAATTAAAATCATTTACAGCATGTACTCCCGAATGAGGATATGTAAAGTTTACATTTTTAAATTCAATAAAACCATTAATAGGTTTTAAATTACTATCAACATTTTGTGTTATGATTGGTTCAATAGATAAAAATTCATTTAATCTTTTTTGAGATGCAGCTGCTCTTTGAATCATACTAGCCGTCCAACCGATAGCGCTAACTGGAAAAGTTAGCATATTAATATAAATCACAAACTCAATCACCGTACCTACTTTACTAGGATCTTCAATAGCTTGTAATCCACCCAAATAAATGGTTAACAAGGTACTTATTCCAATCATTAAAGACATTGTAGGAGTATAGAAAGCTTCCACCATGGCCAAGCTTGTTGCATTCTTTCTATACAATTCACTATTCGTTTTAAAAAAACCTAACATAGCTTTTTCTTGTACAAAAGATTTAATCACTCTTATACCAGAATAGGATTCTTGTGCATTGGTGGTTAAATCAGATAGCTGACCTTGTATCTCTTCGCTCTTTTTATTAATGACACTATTCACAATATAAATAGTCACGGCCAAGATAGGTAATGGAGCGAGTACGTACATACTTAATCGAACATCTTTGGTAAACATATTGTACAAAGAAAAACCAATCAAAGAAACAAGGTTAATTAAATACATAAGAGAAGGTCCAGTATACATTCTTACCCTACTCACATCTTCAGTAATTCTACTCATTAAATCACCAGTACTATGTGTTTTATAAAATTCTGTATCTAATTTTTGGTAATGCTCGTATACTTGATTTTTTTGGTCATATTCAATATGCCTACTCATTACAATAATAGTTTGACGCATAAAAAACATAAAAATCCCTCTTATAATGGCTAAGACCAATATTGTAACACTACAAAATGTAATTAACCATCCAAAACTGAATTTAAAATGATCACTCAATCCCATAATGCCACTTATAATTAAATCAGGATGTGCTTGATCAGGTGCTTTACCCCCAGGCAATTTTTCTTGAACCAGTCCAACCACATAACCAGTAATTTGAGGTGCTAATACTGCTAAGTAATTGGTTGCAATTACCAATATGATTCCAGCAAAAAAACGGAATCTATATTTCCAAAAAAATGGGTTTAAAGCAGCTAATTCTTTCACCAATTCAATTTTTGTAAAGATACATGGTACTCAATTAATTAGCATCAGTCTATTCAGTAATAAAAAGGCATTATTTTTTGCATTTTTCGGTTTACTGCCCTACATTTGCCGCGGAGAGATGGCAGAGCGGTCGAATGCGGCAGTCTTGAAAACTGTTGACTGTAACAGGTCCGGGGGTTCGAATCCCTCTCTCTCCGCCAACCAGCATTCAAAACCACGATTTATCGTGGTTTTTTTGTTTTCTACCCGAACCAAGCTTGCTTGAGTGAGGGGAAGAAAATAAAAAAACTTCAGGCGAAGCCTGGGTTTTTGAATGCTGGTTGAGTCCCCCCACTTTGGATGCTGGAGCGAAGCGACAGCCATCAAATATCACTAATCCTCCAACACTCCAAATTTTCCTAATTCATAATCTTGGAATGCTTGCATTATCTCTTCTCTTGTATTCATTACAAAAGGTCCATGCGCAGCAATTGGTTCCTTCATTGGTTCACCAGATAATATTAATACCACACTATCTTCAGAAGCAGTGATTGTAAACTCTTCACCAACATTAGCCATTAAAGCAAAATGATCTAAAGGAACTTCTTCTGTACCATTCACTTTTATCTCACCTTCAATAACAATTAAAGCAGTATTATAGTGTGCAGGAAAATTCAAAGTAGCTGATCCACCCTTCTTTAATTTTGCATTCATTAAATGTACAGGAGTGAATGTTGATGCTGCTCCTTTATGTCCATTGTATTCACCAGCAATTACTTCAATAATTCCACCCTCTACATTTACCTTTGGCATTAAACTATTTTGTACCGCTTGATATTTAGGAGTACTCATTTTATCCTTAGCAGGTAAATTCACCCATAATTGTACCATTTGAAAATCTCCTCCAGTTTTACTAAAACTTTCAGAATGATATTCTTTATGTAAAACACCACTAGCAGCTGTCATCCATTGAACATCACCTTCTTCAATTACTCCACCTCCGCCACCACTATCATGATGTGCCACACTTCCTTTATAAGCAATAGTTACCGTTTCAAATCCTCTATGTGGATGCACTCCAACACCTTTTGGTTTAAATGGACTAGGAGGAAAATGAAATTTGGAAGCATAATCCAACATAATAAATGGATCCATTCTTTGCATAGTCAATCCATACCCACTTGGAATATAGTTATGTACTCTAAATCCATCACCTACATAATGGGGCTCTCTTGGAGCTAAAACCATTTCAACTTGCTTTACTGACATAAAATAGAATTTAATTAATGTTGTAACATCAAATATAATGCCAAACTATTTAAAAAGTACTTTAATGACTACTTTTCTAATTTTCCCTTCACCAATCATGGGTGCATGTACATCATTAGGAAAATAAATACCAAATTGACCAGGAAACAATTTAAAGAAGAAATCTGGGGCATCTTCATAAAACAAGACATCTTTTTCGGTACTATATTCACCTCTTGGTTCTACGCAGGTTGCTCTATGTTTATACCCTACTGTTTCCACTCCCCCAAAAACATATTGGATATCGATGTATTGATTATGACATTCAAATTGAGAAGTAGATTCTAACATGGGAACAGCCTCTTCATTTACTACAATAGCAAATAAATTCTCTCCATCAATAATATGTTTACCTAATGCAAGTGCTTCTAAGTTATTTGAAGTTAAAAATTCAAAAGCTTGTTTGAATCTAGGATGTAAAACCTCATACTTATTGGCTTGGCTTAAATCATCTACTATCATTTCTTTCTTTTTTTATTGTTTTCTTCTTCAGGCAATTTTTCCACTACAATTAAATCTTCAATTTCAATACTCATAGGAATCTGACCCACTTTAACAACAGCCCTTTTCCCTTTTAACTCCATCACTTCACCTACTTGGTAATTCTTTTTTAATTTAACAGTTGATCCTACAATGATTGGGGCTTTAATTTCTTTAAAATTTTTATCCACTTTCTTTGCCAATTTATTTATTACAATGGCATCGTTCTTCTTAAATAATAAATTGAACAAATTTTTCATCACTTCCTCTTTTTTCTCTGACTTCTTCCAATCCAAAGCAATTTGCTTTAGTTTTCGCTCCATGTCTTTGTTATAGGAGAATTTGTCTTCAGCTACTTTATTCTGTTCTCTTAAAAGTTGAACCTGTTGTAAATGTTTTTCTTTATCTAAAACTTTATTTAATTCTTGTTGTAAAGATTCATTTTCTTTAATCTTCTTTAATAATTCTTTTCTTTCTTTTTGTACCAATTGTAAATCTTGCTCCGTTCTATTCAACAATTTATCTAATTCAAAATGATGTGTATCCACCATTTTACGAGCTCTATTTATTAGATGCTTTGGTAAACCAATTCTTTCTGCAATAGCAAAAGTGTAAGAACTACCTGGCTTCCCAATCACTAACTGATACAATGGCTCCAACTTCACTTCATCAAATTGCATAGCTCCATTGACAATACCTTTATTATGATTGGCCATTACTTTTAAATTCAAATAATGGGTAGTCACAATTCCTTGTGCATGTCTATGAGACAATTCTTCTAATATCACTTCAGCAAATGCGCCGCCCAAATGTGGATCCGAACCAGATCCTAGTTCGTCAATAAAAAATAAAGTTTTCCCATTCGCATTTTCAATAAAATGCTTCATGTGCATCAAATGACTGGAATAAGTACTTAATTCAAAAGCCAAATTTTGAGTATCTCCTAATTGGATAAATAATTGTTTATATATCCCCATTTCCGATAACTCACTCATTGGAACCAATAATCCAGATTGCATCATCACTTGATTCAATCCAAGGGTTTTCATTGAAACCGTCTTACCACCCGCATTAGGTCCACTTATAATTAAGATTCTAGCGTCATCGTCTAAATCAATATTAACGGGAATGGTTTTTTTACCAGATACTTTATTATATAAAAACAATAAAGGATGGTAGGCATTCATTAAATGAGCACTTGCTTTATTTTGTAATTGAGGCATATTGCCATTCATATCAATAGCCAATAATGCTTTAGCTCTAATGAAATCAAATTGACCAACAATTTGTGCATAGTTCAATAATAAACTGGAATAAGGTGAAAGTTCTGCTGTGAGCGCTCTTAGTATTCTTTGAACTTCTCTAGTCTCGTCTTGTTCTAATGAATAAATTTCATTATTTAACTCAATGGTTTCTTCAGGTTCAATAAAAGCAGTTTTTCTACTATCACTTTCTCCATGAAAAAAACCTTTTACTTGTCTTTTATATTCAGAAAACACTGCTACAACTCTTCTTCCATTACTAAAACTTTCATCTATATCTGCAGTATACCCTGACTTGGCTAATTTAGCAACCACTTTTTCAAAAACCCTTCTTAAGGTTTGTCTGGTTTTAAATAATTGAGCTCTGATCTTTGCTAAATCTTCTGAAGCATTATCTTTTACATTACCTCTTTCGTCAATTATGGCATCAATTGAATCAATAATTTGCTTTTCGTAATAAGTTCCTTCTATTACTAAATACAAATTGGCATAGGAATCTTTTCTCTCTGCATCAAACCATCTAAATACTTGTTGGATATGATCCGATAATTTACGAATCAATAACCATTGATCCCCTGTTAATTGTGCGCCAGGAATGCCTAATAATTTTAAATCCTTTCTAATATCTACTACAAAATCAGAAGGAAAATATTGATTGGCTGATTTGATAAATTTATACTCCTGTGTTTGACTTAATGCAGTTTGAATATATTTTGGATGGGTATGAATACGCATTTCGTCGACCATTTCTTTACCAATAGGGCTTTGGCAAGAATTGGATAAAATTTGGATGATTTTATCAAATTCTAGTTGTTGAAGTGCATTTTCTGGATATAACAGCATATATATTATAAGCTGCAAATTTACTTAAAATGCCTAAATTCATGCCATGAAAAAAATAAGAACCTCTTTATTCTTCTTTATGAGCCTAACCTATTTAATGGCATGTGCTCAAAAGCCAACTAATCCAAAAAAACAATCAATCAATATGAAAAATACAGAAACAATCACTTTAGGTTCAGGCTGTTTTTGGTGTACTGAAGCGGTATATCAGCGACTAGAAGGAGTAGTATCGGTAACCAGTGGTTATAGTGGAGGCCATATTGAGAATCCAACTTATGAGCAGGTTTGTGATAAAAATACTGGACATGCAGAAGTATGTCAGATAGTATTTGATACTACTAAAATAAGTCTAGATGATATATTAGCAGTATTTTGGAAAACACATGATCCAACCACCCCTAATCAACAAGGAAATGATATAGGTCCACAATATAGATCTGTTGTATTCTATCATAACGATCACCAAAAACAATTGGCAGAGAAATATATTAAAGAATTAGATGCTAGTGGCTCTTGGAACAAACCTATCATTACAGAAGTAACTGCTTTTACTAAGTTTTACGCTGCAGAAAATTACCATCAAAATTATTATAATAACAATACTAACCAAGGTTATTGTAGGTATGTTATTGGCCCTAAATTAGAAAAATTTGAAAAGGTATTTAAAGACAAATTAAAAAAAGACTAAGATGTTTAATAAGCACTTGCTATCCATATTATTGATCACTTTAATAACATTTAATGTTAATGGTCAAATGTTATTTAAAGAATCTGATTCTCTTAGAGGTAGTTTAAATAAAAATAGGGATTGGTTTGATATACAGAGTTATGATATTTCTGTGATACCTGATATAAACAATAAAACCATTGAAGGAAATGTAGTTTGGAAAGCAAAGGCTGTCAAAACTTCTCAAGATATTCAAGTGGATTTACAAGAACCATTAATCATAGATAGTGTTATGATCATGATGGCGAATCAATGGGAAAAAGTACCTTTTCAAAGAGAAGGGAACATTGCATTAGTGCATCATCAGAAAAATATAAAAATAAATGCAGATTTTTCTCTTTGGATATATTATCATGGCAAACCAAGAGAAGCCATTCGTCCACCTTGGGATGGAGGATGGATTTGGAAAAAAGATAGCAATGGCAACCCATGGGTATCTGTTGCCTGTCAAGGATTAGGTGCATCTGTTTGGTACCCATGTAAAGACCATCAATCTGACGAACCTGATCTAGGTGCAGCATTAAATATATATAGTCCCAATAATTTAAAAGCAATAGGTAATGGAAGACAAGGTAGAGCTGACCAAGACCATTGGTACAGATGGCTTGTAAGAAATCCAATTAATAATTATAATATTATCCCTTATATAGGAGACTATGTTAATTGGAAAGAAACCTATAAAGGATTAAAAGGGAATCTAGATGTTTCTTATTATGTTTTAAGAGAAGATTCTTCCAAAGCAATAGAACAATTTAAGCAAGTTCCTAAAATGTTAGAAGCCTTTGAATATTGGATGGGGCCCTATCCTTTTTATGAGGATGGTTTTAAATTAGTTCAAAGCCCGCATTTAGGCATGGAACATCAATCCGCAGTTGCTTATGGGAATAGATTTAAAAATGGTTATTTAGGTAGAGACTTGTCTGGTTCTGGTTGGGGCCTTAAATGGGATTATATAATTGTTCATGAAAGTGGACACGAATGGTTTGCCAATAATATTACCACAAAAGATATTGCAGACATGTGGGTACATGAAGGCTTTACCAGTTATTTGGAATCCTTGTATACTGAATATTACTTCGGAAAAATTGCAGCAGATGAATATACTTATGGTTTAAGAAATAGAATTCAGAATGATGTTCCAATCATTGGCCCATATGGCATTAATAGAGAAGGAAGCGGTGATATGTATGCTAAAGGAGCAGTCATGTTGCATACTATTAGAAAAGCAATGAATGATGATAATGTATTTAGAAATATTATGATTGGTTTAAATAAAACTTTTTATCATCAAACAGTTACTACAGAACAAATTGAAAATTATATCTCACTACAAGCTGGTTTTAATTTTAGCAAAGTATTTGATCAGTATTTAAGAACCACTCAAATTCCTAAGTTAGTATTACAATATGATACTAAAGAACAAACACTTAGCTATGAATGGAAAAACTGCATCAAAGGATTTAACCTTCCTATTCATATTAATTACCAAAATAAGTTAGAAAGTTTAATGCCTTTGGATTTTCAACCCAAAAAGAGATTGATACAACAAGATCATTTTGATATCAATGCATTCTCCAATGCGATTGAAAAATTATACTATGTAAAAGTAGTAGTAGAATAATTATTGCGCAGACGTTGCTGAAACTCTTCCTAAGCTGTAAAGTCTTTTTTGCCAGTATGACTCTGTCAAATCACTGATGGTTACACCTTGACTAGTTGAAGCGTGTGCAAATTTATTGTTGGTCAAATAAATACCAACATGAGTTATATTTTTTCTACCTTCTGTTTTAAAGAAGATTAAATCACCTTCTTTCAAATCAGCCCAATCAATTTTTTCGCTTTGCTCGTATTGTTCTGCAGCAGTGCGTTTTAAATTGATATTATAAGTAGCTTTCATTACATCCAATGTAAAATAAGAACAGTCTATACAACCCTTTGAACTTCCACCTAAACAATAAGGAGTACCCCACCACTCATCAATCTTTGTTAATAAAGGAATATTATTTATTTCTTCAACGGCAACATCCATTTTGATAGAATATTTCAATTGTAACCAATTGGCTTTTTCAATGTCTGATAAATTCTCAGGCATCTTTTCAAAATTATCTTTTGTCATTGGTGCAGCAGGTTCTGCATCAATACTATCTGAAGTCTTATTTAAGTATATTTTACCGGGCTTAACAGCAATATTATCTAAAAACTCGATAGATGATGTATTAGTTGGTACAATAACCATTTGTTCCTCTACAGGCTTTACTTTTTTAACCTTAGGTTTTTTGCTTTTCAAACTAGGTAAAGTAAAACGCACTAAAGTGGTATTACTAGTTTTAGGAGCAATGGTGTCTTTTTTGATGATGGGATTAACTTTGTTTTTTGCTTCATTTGTCCATTTCTTGGTGGTTTTACCAATAGAATATAAAGTAGAACAAGATGAGCCTATAACCATAAAGCTGGCAATAGATAATATATATTTAAAGTTTTTAATCTGCATCAATGGCAAGATAAGTTACAAAGTTGAAAAAAGTGGAAAAATTGGTCAATTTTAACGCCTTTTTTTATCGATATTTGCTGCTTACCCTAGAATCCAGATGCCTCAATTTTCACATTTACACGTCCATACCCAATATTCACTTTTAGATGGTGCTGCCTCTATTGATGGTCTTTTTAAAAAAGCTATAAAAGATGAAATGCCTGCTTTAGCGATAACGGATCATGGTAATATGTTTGGGGCCTTCAATTTTGTGAGTCAGGCATGGAAAAATACCAAAGTCATTGGAAAAGATGACCAAGGAAAAGATATACTAGCTCCAGTTGTTAAACCCATTGTTGGTTGTGAGTTTTATGTGGTGAAAGATAGACATATCAAAAACTTCACTAAAGAAGTCAAAGACGATCGTTTTCATCAAGTTTTATTAGCCAAAAATGCGATTGGTTATCAGAACTTAATCAAATTAACTTCTTTAGGTTATATAGAGGGGATGTATAGCAAGTATCCAAGAATTGATAAAGAACTCATTGAACAATATCACGAAGGAATCATTGCCACTACTTGTTGCATTGGAGCACATGTCCCTCAAGCTATTTTAAGATTTGATGAAAAAACTGCAGAGAAAGAATTTAAATGGTGGTTGGACTTATTTGGAGAGGATTATTATATAGAACTACAAAGACATCAAATTCCAGAACAAGAAACCATTAATCAAACCTTATTAAAGTTTGCCAAAAAACATAATGTTCATGTAATTGCAACCAATGATAGTCATTACATTAATGAAGATGATGCTAATGCACATGATATTCTATTATGTATCAATACCGGTGAAAAACAATCAACCCCTGGTTTTGATGATTTCGTAAATGATGAATTGCAAGTAAAAAATAGAAGGTTCAAATTCCCTAATAATGAATTCTATTTTAAGACTCAAAATCAGATGAAGGAATTATTTAGTGATATTCCTGAATCGATTGATAATACCAACAGAATTGTAGATAAAGTTGAAGTATTAAATCTTAAAAAAGATATTTTACTACCTGCCTTCCCTATTCCAAAAGAATTTCAGATTCATAAAGATGCCAATATGAATCAATGGGAATTTTTAAAACATATCACTTGGGAAGGAGCAAATAAAAGATACCCAGAAATTACTTCTGAAATTAGAGAGCGTATCGATTTTGAATTATTCACTATTCAAACCATGGGATTCGCCGGTTACTTCTTAATTGTAAGTGATTTTATCAAAGCCGGTAGAGAAATGGATGTGTTTGTAGGCCCTGGTCGTGGATCTGCTGCGGGTTCAGTTGTAGCATATTGTATTGGTATCACAAATATTGACCCCATTAAATATCAATTACTATTTGAGCGTTTCTTAAACCCAGATCGTAAGAGCATGCCCGATATTGATACGGACTTTGATGATGAAGGCCGTCAAAAAGTGATTGATTATGTGGTGGACAAATATGGTAAAGAACAAGTTGCGCAAATTATTACTTATGGCACCATGGCTGCAAAAAGTAGTATTAAAGATGTTGCTCGTGTAATGGATTTACCATTATCAGAATCCAATTTATTAGCAAAGTTGGTTCCAGATAAACCAGGAACGGAATTAAATAGATGTTTACACGCTCCTATCACCAAAAAGGAAGGAGAGAAATCTTTAGAAGAAAAAGAAGGTTATCAGCAAGAAGATATTGATAATGTAAAAAAATTAAGAGAGATTTATAATGGTTCAGATCTTAGAGCTGCAGTATTACACGAAGCAGAAAGATTAGAAGGATCCATTAGAAATACAGGTATACATGCTGCAGGTATAATTATAGCCCCAAGCAATTTAACTGAAATCATGCCCGTAGCCACAGCGAAAGACTCAGATTTGTGGGTAACACAAATTGAAGGATCTGTTATTGAAGATGCGGGTGTTATTAAAATGGACTTTTTGGGATTAAAAACCCTCTCCATTTTAAAAACAGCTTTAGAATTAATTAAGCAACATCATGGCGTAACGATAAACTTGGATAATATTCCTTTGGATGATGAAAAAACATTTCAATTATACCAAAAAGGAGAAACCAATGCTACATTCCAATTTGAATCTGTGGGTATGCAAAAATATTTGCGCGAATTAAAGCCAGATAAATTTGCTGATTTAATTGCTATGAATGCATTGTATCGTCCAGGCCCCATTGCATATATCCCCAACTTTATTGAAAGAAAACATGGAAGAGAAATCATTCAATATGATTTACCTGAGATGGAAGAATTCTTAGCAGATACTTATGGCATTACCGTATATCAAGAACAGGTAATGTTATTGAGTCAGAAAATTGGAGGATTTACTAAGGGGGATGCCGATGTGTTGAGAAAAGCAATGGGTAAAAAGCAAAAAGCTGTGCTAGATAAAATGAAGGCGCAGTTTATTGCAGGTGCTGTAAAAAATGGACATCCAGAAAAAGTGCTAGACAAGGTTTGGACAGATTGGGAAGCATTTGCTCAATACGCATTTAATAAATCACACTCTACTTGTTATGCATATGTAGCATATCAAACAGCTTATTTAAAAGCACATTATCCAGGAGAATATATGTCAGCAGTATTAAATCATGCCGGCAGTATTGATAAGATTACTTTCTTTATGGAAGAATGCAAAAGAATGGGTATAAAAGTATTAGGTCCAGATATCAATGAATCTCTAAAAGGATTTTCCGTTAATAAGAAAGGAGAAATTAGGTTTGGATTAGGTGGTTTAAAAGGTGTAGGTGAAGCAGCTATCGAAGGTATTATTTTAGAAAGAAATAAAAACGGTCATTTTGAAAATATGTTGGATTTCATGAAGCGTGTTTTATCAAGAGCCGTCAATAAAAAATCTTTAGAAAGTTTAGCATATTCTGGAAGTTTTGATTGTTTTCCCGAATACCATCGTGCACAATATTTTAATGTACCAGACGGTGAAAGAAGTTCAGGTATTGAAAAATTAATTGGCTATGCACAAGCCATGCAAACTATGAATTCGGGTTCAAGTAATACCCTATTTGGCGACCTCCCATCAGCCATGCAAGTTCCAGTACCCAAACTAACCACATGTGAAGAATGGACATTAACTGAAAAACTAGATCACGAGAAAGACATTACCGGTATGTTTATGAGTGGGCATCCTTTGGATCATTTTAGTTTTGAAATGAAACATTATTTATTCACTCCAATAAATGATTTCAATGATGTAAAAGATTTGTTGATTGTTCAGCCAAGTTATTTAGGTAAGGCATTTAAATTGGCTGGTTTAATAACCGATGTTCAACATAGAATAACTAAAACAGGAAAAAACTTTGGCTCTTTTGTGATGGAAGATTTTACCGGAAAAACAGATTTTATTTTATGGAGTGAGGACTATGTTAAATTTCAAAACTATTTGGAAGTAGGTCAAAAAATATGCATTAATGGAGTATTTCGAAATAGATTTAATCAACCTAATTTGTTCGAGTTTAAAATTCAAACAATGAGTTTGCTGGAGACGGTTAAAACTTCTCAAACTAGATCAATAGAAGTAAGCTTACACCCTGCTAATCTGAGAACAGATATGATTAGTTTTTTTGAAAAAAATATTAAAGACAATCCCGGCAAATCTTCCTTCAAATTCAATTTTATTGAACCTAAAGAACAATTAGTCACTAGTCTACTTACTTTTGACAAAGGGTTCTCTATAAATGATGAATTAGTGGCCTATCTTAATCAAAACCCTGAGTTACAGGTTCAAATTAACTTAGTTTAATAAAGTTGTTAAGATGGGTGGAAAAGTCAAAATGGCACTTATTAAATAATGGCCTTATTTTTGAAACAATTAGTATACAAACAATTTAAATATATCTATTTATGGCATTAGAATTTACAGACGCGAATTTCCAAACTACCGTATTGGAAAGCGACAAATTAAGTGTAATTGATTTTTGGGCTGAATGGTGTGGACCATGTAGAGCAATAGGTCCTGTTATTGAAGAATTAGCAACTGAATATGCTGGAAAAGTAAATATTGGAAAAGTAAATGTGGATGTAAATCCTAATTTAAGTATGAACTTTGGGATTACTTCTATTCCTGCTATCTTATTTGTTAAAGGTGGTCAAGTAGTTGACAAGCAAATTGGTGCTGTTCCAAAATCTGTATTAGACAAAAAGATTCAGTCACACATGTAATCCAACGAAATATTTGAATTTCAATATAAAATCCCGCCAAATAGCGGGATTTTTTTTATCTTTCTTGCCTAATTATAACCTATGGAAAGATTTCAAGGCATATTTGGTGTTCTACTAATTTTAGCTATTGCTTTTTTGTTTTCAAACAATAAAAAAAATATTAATTACAGATTAGTTTTTAGTGGACTGGGTCTACAATTATTGATTGGTATATTGGTATTGAAAATTCCTGCTGTAACAAGTTTTTTCCAATTATTGGGTAAAGCAATGGGAAAGATTGAACAATTCTCGAGACAAGGAGCTGCATTTGTTTATGGTGGTGTTGGTGCTATGACGCCTACTGGTGTAAATGACTTTGTAAATGGTGGTTTTGTTTTTGCATTTAATGTGACTGCGACTATTATTTTAGTATGTGTTTTAGTGGCTTTATTCTATCACTTTGGTATTATGCAAAGAATTATTGCCCTAATTGCAAAGGCAATGAATACCATTATGAGAGTAAGTGGAGCTGAAGCATTAAGTAATGTTGCAAGTGCCTTTGTAGGACAGGTAGAAGCTCAGGTTATGATTAGACCTTATTTGGCTACCATGACAAAAAGTGAAATTTTAGCAAGTATGAGTGGAAGTTTAGCTTGTATTGCAGGTGGTATTTTAATTGTTTATGCCAATATGGGTGCTGCTGCTGGAATGGATTTAGCCCCTAAATTAATTACTGCTAGTTTGATGGCTGCTCCAGGAGCATTAGTTATTGCCAAAATACTATTTCCTGAAACCGAACAATCACAAACTTTAGGTAAAGTAACCCTTGAAGTTAAAAGTCAATATAGTAATACTATTGATGCAATAACCCATGGAGCTGGAGATGGTTTTAAAATTGCTATGAATGTAATTGCCATGTTGATTGGATTTATTGCTTTAATTGCTTTGGTAGATTGGACATTATTAAAAATTGGACATTTATTCAGTGCCAATATTGACTTAAGCTTGAATTATATTTTTGGTAAATTATTCTATCCAATGGCATGGGCCATGGGAATTCCTTCAGTGGATATTCAAAGTGCAGCAACCCTTTTGGGACAAAAATTAACTATTAATGAATTTGTTGCGTTTAAGAGTTTAACCAGTAAAGTGGTACCAATTTTAACAGAAAAAGGATTACTGATAGTAAGTATTGCCATTTGTGGCTTCGCAAATTTTAGTAGTGTTGGTATGTTAATTGGAGGAATTGGAGAATTAGCGCCTAATCGTAGAAAAGATTTAGCTGAACTAGGTCTTAAAGCATTATTAGCAGGAACATTAGCTTCTTATCTTTCTGCAAGTATTGCTGGTATTTTGATTGGATAATTAGTAACTTTGCGTTCAAATTTAAGCTATGAACAGCAAAGGAATTGAAGTGATTATTGCAGCCGAGAAAGATAGTACATTACAAAAAATAGGAACAAAAATTATACAAAATAAACGCCTTTTATTTGAAGAAGGCGTTTATTTGTTTGAGCATGCATCACTTCCCTATGTTGGCGCGTTAGCCAATTGGAAAAGAGAATCATTACACGGAGATAAGACTTATTTCAATAAAAATTTCCACATTGAGCCAACCAATGTTTGTGTATTCTCTTGTAAATTTTGCTCTTATTCAAAATTATACGCACATAAAGAAGAAGGTTGGGAATTAACTGTAGATCAAATGCTGGATATTGTTAAATCATATGATGGCAAGCCAGTTACCGAAGTTCATATTGTAGGGGGTGTTCATCCTAAGTTAACTTTAGCATTTTTCTTGGAATTAATGCGTGCTATCAAAGTACACAGACCAGATTTACATATTAAAGCATTTACTCCAGTTGAATTAGAATATATGTTTAGAAAAGCGAAAGTGAGTGTAGAAGAAGGAATGAAAATGGCTAAAGAAGCTGGATTAGATTCACTGCCAGGTGGAGGTGCGGAAATATTTCATCCAGAAATTAGAGAACAAATTTGTGCAGATAAAGCCACGGCCGACCAATGGTTACATATTCATAAAACTGCACATGAATTAGGCATGCATAGCAATGCTACTTTGTTGTATGGTCATATCGAAAGCTTTTCTCACAGAATTGATCATATGGAAAGACTTAGACAATTACAAGATCAAACCAAAGGTTTCAACACATTCATTCCATTAAAATTTAGAAATTCAAACAATGATATGAGTCATGTTCCAGAATCTATTTTGTTAGATGATTTAAAAATGTATGCGATCTCTAGATTGTATTTAGATAATTTCCCTCATGTGAAAGCATACTGGCCAATGTTAGGAAGAGATGCTGCTCAGTTAACCCTGAGTTACGGCGTTAATGACATTGACGGAACCATTGATGATACAACTAAAATTTATTCAATGGCTGGATCAGAAGAGCAAAATCCTTCAATGACGACTGAAGAATTGGTAACCTTAATTAAACAAGCAAATCGTCAACCTATTGAAAGAGGCACATTGTATAATGTGATCAAAGATTATTCAAATTAACATTCAGCTAAAGCAATAGGAATTTGTGTAGCTAAACCACCGTCAGCAGTTTCTTTATATTTGACATTCATATCTAATGCGGTATTCCACATGGTATGGATTACTTTGTCTAAACTTACCACTGCAAAGTCTGGCTTACTTTG
This sequence comes from uncultured bacterium, assembly GCA_963923775.1. Classification (GTDB taxonomy): domain Bacteria; phylum Bacteroidota; class Bacteroidia; order Chitinophagales; family Chitinophagaceae; genus Sediminibacterium. Next base: position 22,726 of record CAWULX010000003.1, on the reverse strand, counting down.
TAAAGCTAATTGTGCAGCAGTAATGGCCTTAATAGCACCCATAGTATTTCTTTCAATACAAGGTATTTGCACTAAGCCTCCAACTGGATCACAGGTTAAACCCAAATGATGTTCCATTGCAATTTCGGCTGCCATCAAAACTTGTTTTTGATTACCTCCCAATAATTCAGTTAATCCAGCAGCAGCCATAGCTGAAGAAACGCCTATCTCAGCTTGACATCCACCCATCGCTGCTGAAATAGTTGCTCCATTTTTAAACAAAACGCCAACGGCACTGGCAGCGCATAAGAATTGATGAATATCTGCTGCAGTATTCTTTTTACAAAACAAAATAGTATATAAAAGTACTGCAGGAATTACGCCGGCCGCACCATTGGTTGGTGCAGTTACTACTCTACCAAAACTTGCATTCTCTTCATTCACCGCTAAAGCAAAACAGCTTACCCAATCTAATATATATTTAAAATCAGCACCACCACTTTGAATCAATTGCATCCATTCTTCTTTTGTGGAATAAGAAGCATTATTCAATAATTTTTTATTTAAATCAAAAGCCCTTCTTCTTACTTGTAAACCACCAGGCAAAACTCCCTCAGTATGACAACCCTTATAAATACATTGTAACATGGTATTCCAGATAGAGTCTAATCCATTGTTTAGTTCATGTTCATCAATATTCATTTTTTCATTCTCTACAATAATAGAGGAAACCGAATAGCCAGTTTTCATACATTGATGCAATAAGTCATTGGTATTCACAAAATCAAATGGTACTTCATTTGAAATTGAAAGATTATTTTCAACAGGAATGATGCTTTCATTTCCCAACTGATCTATAATGGTTCTTTCAATAAAACCTCCTCCAATGGAATAGTAAGTATATGTGAGTTCTTTAGATTCAGTATGAACAACAAAACGCAAAGCATTAGGATGATGAGGCAAACTCTCTTCTTTTAAAAATTGCAAATGCTGTTCTTTGATAAAAAGAATGGAGTGCTTTTTGTTTAATACAATATGATTGGCTATTTGAATCTCATTCAACTTATCTTGAATTGTTGTAGTATCTGTTGTAATAGGATCCTCTCCCATTAAACCCATTAACACAGCCATATCAGTACCATGTCCTTTCCCAGTTTTTGCTAAAGAACCATACAATAAAATATCAATACCTAAAACTTTATCCAATCCTAAATGGGTATCCAATTCCTTTAGACAATGTAATGCTGCCTTCCAAGGTCCTAGGGTATGTGAGCTGGAAGGCCCAACCCCTATTTTAAACATATCTAAAACCGAAATTGACTTATCCATAATTGTAGACAAATGTATGTTAGTATTTCAAAAAATGGGGAAAATTTTGATACAACTAAAAATAAAAATCAGCATTAGAAAGGAATTATTTGCGAAATTTGCATTTATAAAAATCAACCCTATGATATTATCTTCTTTATTAAACAGATTTAGTGAGCCGGAAACCCTTAAAATGGCAAAATTAGGTCGTGAACTTAGAGCGCAAGGAATTGATGTAATCGACCTTAGCTTAGGTGAACCTGATTTTGATACCCCTCAACATATTAAAGATGCTGCTATCAAAGCGATCAACGATAACTGGTCGCATTACACTCCAGTTGCGGGTTTCTTGGATTTGAGAGAAGCAGTATGTGCCAAATTAAAAAGAGATAATAATTTAGAATATAAACCAGAACAAATTGTTACTTCAACTGGTGCAAAGCAAAGTTTAGCTAATGCCATTTTAGCATTAGTGGATGAAGGAGATGAAGTAATTATCCCTACTCCATATTGGGTAACTTATTCTGAATTGGTAAAGATTGCAAGAGGTAAGGTAGTTGAAATTAGAACAACTACGGAAGCTGGTTTTAAAGCAACACCGGCTCAAATTGAAGCAGCTATTACTCCAAAAACAAAAGTATTCATGTTCTCTAGCCCTTGTAATCCAAGCGGCGCAGTATATAGCAAAGAGGAATTAAAAGCCTTAGCTGATTTATTTAAAAAATATCCTCAAATCACCATTTTATCAGATGAGATTTACGAATACATCAACTTTGTAGGTAAGCATGAAAGCATAGCTCAATTTGCTGATATAAAAGATCAAATTGTAGTCATCAATGGTTTAAGTAAGGGTTTTGCAATGACAGGATGGAGATTAGGTTATACAGCCTCTTCGGTAGAAATTGCCAAAGCAATGGAAAAACTACAGGGACAATTCACTTCAGGAACTTGTTCTATTACACAAAAAGCAGCAGTAACAGCATTAGTGGGTGATTTAAAACCCTCTTTAGAAATGACGGAAGAGTTTACTCGTCGTAGAACAACTACTTTAAAATTAGTAAGTGAAGTGCCAGGATTCAAATGTTATGCACCTGAAGGAGCTTTCTATGTATTCCCAGATGTAAGCAGTTATTATGGAAAATCAGATGGCACTCAAACTATTTCCAATGCAGCAGACTTTAGTATGTTCTTATTGAATACTGCACATGTATCTTCTGTTATGGGTGATGCATTTGGAGAGCCTAATTGTGTAAGATTCTCTTTTGCGAACAGTATGTCCAATATTGAGAAAGCATGGGCAAGAATTAAGGAAGCATTAGCTACATTAAAATAATGTAATCTAAATATCAAGACAGAAGCGTTACTCTCATAACGCTTCTTTTTTTTGTAGTAGTTTTGCATCATACATGACTCCAGAGAAATTTCAAATGTTTGAAAACAGGCTGCTTAAAAATTATAAGCACCGTTTAAAACAAGCTAAGCGACAAAACCTTACTTGCTGGAGATTGTATGACCACGATTTACCTGAATTTCCCATTTGCATAGAATTTTACGAAGCTTATTTATACATAGCCGAATACAACCGAAGACATGCATTAACTGATGAAGAACATACTGCATGGTTTGAACAAACCAAAAGTATAATCTCAACATTAACTGGTATCCCTATTGATCATATGTATGTAAAGCTTAGAAAACGTATGTCTCACAGGGAGGGTCAATACGAGAAAGAGGCTGTTTCAGAAACAAAAATTATCACTGTTAAAGAAAATGGCCATCAATTTTTGGTGAATCTTACAGATTATTTAGATACTGGATTGTTTTTAGATCATCGAATCACCAGACAAATGGTTGCTGCCGAGGCAAAGGATAAAATATTTTTGAACCTATTTAGTTATACCAGTTCTTTCTCTGTATATGCTGCAGCAGCTGGTGCTAGCGATGTTACCTCTGTAGATCTTTCTAAAACTTATTTAAGTTGGAGTGAGGACAATTTCGCTGTTAATCATCTAAAAAATCCAAATGCTTATCATTTTATACATGCAGATGTAAAACAATATCTTAAAACTTTACCATCGAATCATTTTGATTTAGTTGTCATGGATCCTCCCACTTTTAGCAATAGTAAAAGAATGAAGGATATACTAGATATTCAAAGAGACCATGTAGAACTAATTAACGATGTAATAAAAGCAATGAAACCAGGAGGCATTTTATACTTTAGCACCAATTTCACTCAGTTTGTAATTGATCTTGAAAACATTGAAAGTAAACAGGTAAAAGATATTACCAAAGCCACTACCCCATTTGATTTTGAAGGCAGACTGAAAAGATGGTGTTATAAGATTATTAAATGAGTCCCTAAAGGAGACTCATTTTGAAATTTCTTCATGAATAGCCAATACTTGAGGAATGAGCAAATGCATCTCATCATTTTGAATCACCCAATCACATAATTTCATTTTTAAACTATCTTCCAATTGATGATCCATTCTTTTGATTACTTCATCTCTCGAAATTAAATCTCTGTTCATCACTCTTTGTATTCTGAGATGTTTTGGCGCAGTCACTCCAATGATTTTATGTATGCCATCGGAAGAACCAGATTCAAAAAATAAAGCAGCTTCTTTTATTACATATGGCACAGTTTGCTGACTCGCCCAATCTTTTGCATATTGTATCGTTATTGGATGCACAATGGCATTCAATTGATTCAATTTAAATGCATCTTCAAAAACCAATTGGGCAATAAAAGGTCTATTTAATTGACCATCCTTATAAGATGCTTCTCCAAATAAGTCAATTATTTTTTCTTTGATAATAGGATTCTGGTTCATTAAAGATTTAGCAATAGCGTCCGCATCCAATACAGGCACCCCTAACTGAGCAAATATTTTTGCTACAGTAGATTTACCTGAACCTATCCCGCCTGTTAAACCTATAATGATTGACATACTTAAAGTTAGTTAAAATAAAAATCCGAAATAAGTTTCCTGAAGGATTCCTATTTCGGATCTATAAAATTAAAGTGTAATCTTATTTATTGATAGCTTGAGACCACTCTAAGCTAATAGAAGATCTTTCAATTTTCAAATAGCTACCTGGGCTAACTTCCAATTGAATGGTATTGTCTTCATTTACTTTATTGATAGTTCCATGAATACCAGCAATAGTAACAACTTTATCTCCCTTTTGCATGCTATCAATGAATTTCTTTTGTTCTTTTGCTTTTTTAGCTTGAGGACGAATCATGAAAAACCAAAAAACAAGGATGATACCACCCAACATAATTAACTGAAATGTACCGCCACCCTGAGGAGGTGCTTGTAATAAAATTTGTGTCATTTTTATTTATTTATAATTTTTTAAAGATTCAAATGGCTTAAACAAATATACAGATTAAAAAGTATTATTTCTTATGACTCACTTTGTGAATTTTACCTGCTGCCAACATTTCTTTATGAATACTATCCAAAATTCCATTCACAAAATGTCCGCTTTGTTCTGTACTATATTCCTTTGCCAAATCAATATACTCATTAATGGAAACCTTTGTAGGAATGGTATCAAAATACACTAATTCACAAACTCCCAAACGCAATAGAATCATATCAATTAAAGCAATACGCTCAGGATCCCAGTTTTTTAATTTTGGAACAATGATTTCTTCTGTAATCGTTTTTTTATCAATCGCTGTTTGCAATAAATCTGTAGCGAATTTCATCTTCTCCTCACCTACTAAATCCATAAAATCAATTTGCGTTGGTTTTTGGATATAGTTTAATATAAAACCAATGATAATATCTCCTTCATCCTCCCAGTTAGCAAAACGTTCTTCTATATAATCTAGAAAACGCTCATTGCCCATAATGATATTCCCAAAAATGAATTTCATCAATTCTTTATCCTTACCCTTCTCTCTACTTTGATCATTGATGTATAATTGATACTCATTTGACTCAGCCAATTGTCTGTATATAGATTTTACAATTTGTTCGTCCAAATATTGAGCTGGTTTAACTACTTCTAAGGCTGCCTTATAAGAATCCATTTCAAGGGTTTGCCAAACCAACAAATTACCTGCTAATTTGGTATTTACGGTAAGATCTTCTTGATTGGGTAGGTTTTTAGATGCTCTTTGATTGGCCTCTACTTCGGCATATAATGCCACTTGGTGTAATAAATGAACCAGAAATACGAATAGATTACGGGTCTTATCAAATTCTTTCTGTAATAATGCTTTTGGAGTGGTAGGCACTTCTGTTTCTATCATATAGAGCACCTGCATTACTTTAATTCGAATATTTCTTCTGTTCATCATAAATCTAAGAGCTAATTGGGGTGCAAATCTATCTAAATAAATCCATAAAACTGCCATTTTTTACCTAATTTTCCACCCCTTGTAGCTATTTAGGCCCAGTCACTGAAATTTTGACTTAATATATAAGTAAAATAGTCATTGGCAAGGTTCTTGCAAAGTATCAGGTACAATCATTATTTAAAAACCAAAAACGATAAAGTATGGCTAAGAGTACGGCTAAAAAACTAAACATTACGCCTTTACACGACAGAGTAATTGTTATGCCTGCCGCTGCTGAAGAGAAAACAGCTGGAGGAATCATCATCCCTGACACAGCAAAAGAAAAGCCACAACGTGGAACTATTGTTGCTGCAGGTCCAGGTAAAAAAGACGAACCAGTAACAGTTAAAGTGGGTGATACCGTTTTATATGGCAAATATGCTGGAACTGAAATCCAAATCGAAGGTCAAGATTTATTGATCATGCGTGAAAGTGATATTTTGGCAATTGTATAATTGCACTATCCTATTTTAAAAAATTTAAAAATTAACTCTATATGTCTAAAATGATTTTTTTCGACTTAGAAGCGAGAAATAAAATGAAGAAAGGTGTTGACACATTAGCCAACGCTGTGAAAGTTACATTAGGCCCTAAAGGTCGTAACGTAGTAATCGAAAAGAAATTTGGTTCTCCATCTGTTACAAAGGATGGTGTTTCCGTTGCAAAAGAAATTGATTTAGAAGATCCAATTGAGAACATTGGTGCACAAATGGTAAAAGAAGTTGCTTCAAAAACTGCTGATCAAGCAGGTGATGGTACAACTACTGCTACTGTTTTAGCGCAAGCAATTGTAGGTGAAGGTTTAAGAAACGTTACTGCAGGTGCTAATCCAATGGATTTAAAACGTGGTATTGATAAAGCTGTTGAAAAAGTGGTTGGTAGCTTAAAAGCGCAATCTCAAACAGTGGGAAACGATACTAAAAAGATTGAACAAGTTGCTTCTATCTCTGCAAACAACGATAATGAAATCGGAAAGTTAATTGCAACTGCAATGGCTAAAGTAGGTAAAGAAGGTGTGATCACTGTTGAAGAAGCAAAAGGTACAGATACAACAGTTGATGTGGTAGAAGGTATGCAATTTGATCGTGGTTATGTATCACCATACTTCGTAACTAACAGCGAAAAAATGGAAGCTGAAATGCAAAATCCATACATCTTAATTTATGATAAGAAGATTTCAGCAATGAAAGACATCTTGCATATTTTAGAGAAAGTTGCTCAAACAAGTCGTCCATTAGTAATCATCGCTGAAGATTTAGAAGGTGAGGCAATGGCTACTTTAGTGGTAAATAAATTAAGAGGTACTATCAAAGTGGCTGCTGTTAAAGCTCCAGGCTTTGGTGACAGAAGAAAAGAAATGTTGAACGACATTGCTATCTTAACTGCTGGTACTGTAATTAGCGAAGAGCAAGGTTTCAAATTAGAGAATGCTGATTTGACTTATTTAGGTCAAGCTTCTTCTGTAACAATCGACAAAGACAATACTGTAATTGTTGGTGGTAAAGGAAAGAAAGCAGATATCACGGCTCGTGTAAATCAAATCAAAGCTCAAATCGAGAATACCACTTCAGATTACGATCGTGAAAAATTACAAGAGCGTTTAGCTAAATTAAGCGGTGGTGTTGCAGTATTGTATGTAGGTGCTGCTACAGAAACTGAAATGAAAGAGAAGAAAGACCGTGTGGACGATGCTTTACACGCAACTCGTGCTGCTGTTGAAGAAGGTATTGTACCTGGAGGTGGCGTTGCTTACATCCGTGCAGTAGCTAGCTTAGACAAATTAAAAGGTGCTAACGATGATGAGAATACAGGTATTCAAATTGTACGCCGTGCAATTGAAGAACCACTTCGTCAAATTGTTAAGAACAGCGGTATTGAAGGATCAATCGTTGTACAAAAAATCAAAGAAGGCAAAGATGATTTTGGATTCAATGCAAGAACTGAAGTATTCGAGAACTTGTTTAAAGCAGGTGTAATCGATCCAACTAAAGTTTCTAGAGTAGCATTAGAAAACGCAGCATCTATTGCATCCATGTTATTAACTACAGAATGTGTAATTGCTGACAAACCAAAAGCAGAAGCTCCAGCTCCAGGTGGTGCTCCTGATATGGGTGGCATGGGTTACTAATCTTGTTAGAACAATAAAAAAAGGCCTCGATTATATCGAGGCCTTGTCTATTGTAAAGAGTCTCTGAAAGGACTCTTTATTTTTTAAAGTACAATTGAAACCCTTTCGTTAATAATAATTGTGCCACACCATAAGTCATCATAGTGACTAAACCAATATGAGGAATCGGTGTATGAATTGACCATTGAAATTTATTAAATGCTAATACAGCATCAGAAGTAATAAAAAATAACATTCCAGGAAACCAGAATAATTGAGCAATTAAATTTGTTTTGTCATTTAATGATGCTCTAAAAGCTTTGAGAGCAGATAGGCATATTAATAACATATAAACTAAAATTGGATAAATCAAATTTCCCATGGATGGTGCTAATTGATGATAAATTCCAAAACATAACAAAACAAATAAACCTGCAACTACATATACTTTATACAATTTTTTATCTGCAGAGGGCTTAATTCCATTAAAGAAAACAATATTACAAATATGAGTAGTCATAAAAGCTACCATACCTATTATAAAATATTTTTCATATGTCAATAATACATCTCCTAAAAATGATCCAAATAAACCAAAACCAACCAGCCACTTCCCTTTTGGTGCATCTACTTTATAATCTTGACATGCTAAAAAAAGTATTAATGTGGGAAGTAGTAATGCCTTTGTAATAAATTGTACAGTTGAGAAAGCATCCCCTAATACCTGAGCATACAAATGTGCACTCAACAAAAGAATATAAAGAGTGATGCCAAACTTTTGAATAAAAACTTTCATATGGTTGTTAAATTTATAAACTAAATATACGCAAAGGCTCGTAGTTAAAAAGCTTTGATTAAATTTGCTTATGCTAAATAAGCAAGAAGAAGCATTTTATCAACATTGGGAAAAAGAACGCACCCTCCCGCATTATAAAAGAAAACCTTTTTTAAGAGGTTTGAGTGTTGGACTCTCTTTGGGGGTGTTGGTGTTAATTATTTCCGAACTGGGTTGGTATGAAAGAGCCAATATGATCGCCAATAGCAGAAGTAATAATTTATGGATCGTATTAGCGATTTTAATTATATCATTAGGTTTTGCATGGTTATACCAACAATTCACTGCCGAAATGAATGAACAGAGATATCAAGAACTCAAACATATAAAAAATAAAAAATGACCATTTTTACTCAAAAATCATCAAAAATGAAGGTATTTTCATCGATTTTAGGCGTTTTTGCCTTGTTTTTAACCATTTTTAGCATTTCTGGATGTTCTAAATCTAGTAGTTCTTCAGCTAGCGAAAAAACGCAAATGGTAAACTATGCAAAAGCTAATTCTATCAATTATACAGAAGATCCTTCAGGAATTTTATATGAAATTACCAATGCTGGTTCTGGAACTAAACCAAGCTTAACTAGCACAATTACAGTTACTTATAAAGGAAAATTGTTAAATGGTACTCAATTTGATGCTGGTACCATTACCTATGCATTAAGTAGCCTTATTCAAGGATGGCAAATTGCAGTTCCTAAAATTGCTCCAGGTGGTTCTATCAGGGTATTAATACCTTCTAATTTAGGTTATGGTGCTCAAGGCGCAGGATCAAGTATCCCACCTAATTCCCCACTCTATTTTGAAATTACGCTAAACGCTGTTAGATAGGCAAATTTCCATTATATTTGCCGACTAAAAATCAGTTAATCAAACTATTATGCAACTTAAAGGATTAGTGCGCTTTTTCACATTTGCGCTTATTTTAATTTGTCTTTACCAATTGTCATTTACATGGTTCGTAAAAAACCATGAAGCTGCAATGGAGAAAAAAGCAAGTGCTTGGGTAAAAAAATTACCTACAGCTGAACAAATGTACCCAGGTAACAAGGAAGAACAATTGTTATATAAGGACAGTGTGAACGATGCTCAAAAAGCTTATTTAAAACATTTATTAGACAGTACAAAAGATACTAAGTTATTCTTTGGTCTAACTACTTATGCAGAAGCTAAGGAAAAAGAATTAATGTTAGGTCTTGATTTACAAGGTGGTATGAGTGTTACCATGGAAGTAGGTTTAGACGGCTTAATTAAATCTTTAGCGAACTACAGTAAAGAACCAGCATTTAATACAGCATTATCCAATGCAGTGAATAAGAAAGCCAATAGCAATGCAGATTTAATTACTTTATTCACATCAGAATATAAAACATTAAACCCTTCTGGAAAATTAGCTCCATTATTTGCTTCAAGAAGTAACGGCAAATTAAAATTTGATGCTTCTGATGATGCAGTTACTAATTACTTAAGAGAACAAGCTACTGTAGCTTTTAACAATACTTACAAAATTTTAAGTACACGTATAGACCGTTTTGGCTTGGCATCTCCAACTATTAACCCAGATCCTACGAAAGGGATCATCAATATTGAATTAGCTGGTATTTCAGATAAAGAGCGTGTACGTTCATATTTACAATCTACTGCTAATTTACAATTCTTTGAAGTGTATACTTTTGAGAACAAAGACTTTCAAAATGGAATTTTAGCAGCTGATAAAGCTATTGAAGCAAGCTTAAATGGCATAACTGATTCAGGTGCGGTTGTTGCTCAAAAAGATACTAATATCTTAAACAGCAACAAAAATCCGTTGTTAAAAACAGTTCAATTCACTCAACCTTATCAATCTAAGAATGGTGCTTATGTATACCCAGGTGAAATTGGCTATATCTTGAAAAAAGATACTGCTAAATTGAATCAATATTTAGCATTAGCTGAAGTGAAAAATAAATTCCCTTCTAACTTAGTATTCATGTATGGTAAATCAGATGAAGAAGCAACTGATGCTAAAGCAAAAGAAGTACTTCCCTTATATGCTATCAAAACATTAGATAACGGATTAGCTGAATTAGAAGGTGATCATGTTGCCAATGCAGCACAAGATTTTGATGAGCGTGGAAAAGTGGCTATCAAAATGAATATGGATAAAATTGGAACAAGCATTTGGGCTAAAATGACTACAAGAAATGTAGGCAAGCCTTTAGCGATTGTTTTAGATAATATTGTTTATTCTGCACCTAATGTAAACGATGCAATTACTACAGGTAATTCATCTATCTCAGGAAGCTATTCATTAAAAACTGCTCAAGATTTAGCTCAAATATTAGAGAGTGGTAAATTACCTGCTCCAGCTAAAATTGTAGCAGATCAACAAGTAGGCCCTACTTTAGGTAAAGCTTCTATCGAAGGTGGCGCAATGGCATTCGGCGTTTCATTCTTAGTCATCTTCGCTTTAATGTTATTATACTTTAACACTGGTGGATGGGTTGCTAATATTGCTTTAATCTTAAACTTATTATTTACTATTGGAATCTTAAGTGCTTTAGGATTTACATTAACTGCACCTGGTATCGCTGGTTTAGTATTAACCATTGGTATGGCTGTGGATACAAACGTAATTATTTTCGAAAGAATTAAAGAGGAATTAACCAAAGGAAAGAGTTATCAATTAGCTGTTACAGATGGTTACAAGCGTTCTATGTCTCCAGTATTGGATGCACACGTTACTACTCTATTAACTGCCATAATCTTAGCTTACTTTGGACTAGGTCCAGTATTAGGATTTGCTACAACACAAATCATTGGTATCTTATTGTCTTTATTCTGTGGAATTTTAGTATCTCGTTTAATTACAGATATCTATACTTCTAAGAATAGACATTTTGAATATTTCACCATTATTTCTAGAAATATTTTCAAGAACGCTAATTTCAAATTTATTGAATTTAGAAAGTATGCTTATGTATTATCTGCTGTAGTATTGGTAATGGGTGTTGCATCTTTCTTTAATGGATTTGATGAGGGCGTTGAATTTGCTGGTGGTCGTAGCTTTACAGTGAAGTTTGACAAAGCAGTAAATATTGAAGAAGTTAGAGATGAATTAAAAGTAGTATTTGGAGAAGCACCCATTATTAAAACAGTGGATACTAAGAATCAAATAAATATTACTACTTCTTATAAGATTAAAGATCAAGGAAATAATATAGACCAAGAAGTGGAAGCATTATTATTCAAAGGTTTAAGCAAGCATTTTCCAGCTGGCACAAGCTTTAAAGAATTTGATGAAAATTATAAGCAAAAACAACAAAAAGTATTGCCTTCTATTTCTGATGATTTAAAAGCAGGTGCTACTAAAGCAACTGTGTTTGCTTTAATTGCTATTTGTTTATACATCTTTATAAGATTCCGTGACTGGAGATATTCTTTAGGTACTATCTTCTCCTTGTTGCACGACGTACTTGTAACATTGATTGTATTTAGTTTCTTTAGAAATTTTGTTCCTTTCCCATTAGAGATTGATCAGCATTTTATTGCTGCAATCTTAACCGTAATTGGTTTCTCTATGAACGATACGGTAATTGTATATGACCGTATTCGTGAAGACAGCCAATTATATAAAGGCCAATCTAATTCTGCAATCATCAATAAGGCGATCAATCAAACCTTAACAAGAACCATCATGACATCATTAACGGTGTTCTTGACTATCTTAATCTTATTCATCTTTGGTGGAGAAGTAACAAGAGGTTTCGCTTTTGCTATGTTAATTGGTGTGATTACTGGTACCTACTCTTCTATCTTTGTAGCAGCACCAGTATTGGTTGATTTCGCAAAAAATAAACCATTAGGCAAGTCAGAAAAGAAAAAATAATTGAGACATATCAATAAAAAAAGGCCTCCAAGTTTGGAGGCCTTTTTTTATACAATAATTTAAAACTATACTGAAAAAGAAGTGCCACATCCACAAGTATTGGATGCATTTGGATTGGTAAAGGTAAAACCTCTACTATTTAATCCTCCCTGCCAATCAATAGTCATACCGTATAAATATAACTGATGCGGCGGCTCCATACAACATGGTATACCTTCAAAATTGAAAAGCATATCATCTGCTTTGGGGGCATCAAAACCTAAAACATAAGTCATACCGCTACATCCACCGCCTTTCACACCCACTCTTAATCTTTGTTGTTGATCAAAATTGGGCTCTGACATTAATCTTTGAATTTCAGCAATAGCACCTTCAGTAAAACTAACTGGTGTAGCTACATTTTTAGTTGTTGACATAAAATCCTATTTGACACAAAATTACCTATTAAACCTCAAAATGAGATAGCCTAAAATGTCGAAAATAGAAATATTCCATCAAGCTAATACCTATATTTTTTCGTAAATTGAAGCATGGAATCTTTACCAAAAAAGACGGATAGTGGCATTGAGGTAAAAAAGGTATATACCAGCGAAGACTTACCCAAAGATATAGACGGACAATTAGCACCCGGATCATTTCCCTATACTAGAGGAGTTCAAGCTGATATGTATCGAGGAAAGCTTTGGACAATGCGTCAATATGCTGGTTTCTCCACTGCAGAAGAAAGTAACCAAAGATATCATTTCTTATTAGCACAAGGTGTGATGGGATTAAGTGTTGCATTTGATTTACCTACACAAATTGGCTATGACGCAGATCACGATTTAGCAGATGGTGAAGTAGGCAAAGTGGGCGTATCTATTTGTTCTTTAAAAGATATGGAAATTTTATTTAAGGATATCCCATTAGATAAGATTAGTACATCTATGACAATTAATGCCACAGGATTTATATTATTAGCCCTTTATGTTGCCTTAGCTAAACAAAGAGGCATACCTGTAAATGCATTATCAGGTACTATACAAAATGATATTTTAAAAGAATACGCTGCAAGAGGTACTTATATCTACCCTCCTAAACCTTCCATGAGAATTATTACAGATATTTTTGAATGGTGTAGCGAACATTTACCCAAGTGGAATAGTATTAGTATTTCTGGTTATCACATAAGAGAAGCTGGAAGTAATGCAGTACAAGAATTAGCTTTCACATTAAGTAATGGAAAAGCATATGTACAAGCCGCTCAAGCGAAGGGATTAGATATCAATGTATTTGGGAAACGACTTTCTTTCTTTTTTAACGCGCATAATAATTTGTTTGAAGAAGTGGCTAAATTTAGAGCAGCTAGAACCATGTGGGCTAAAATAATGAAAGAATTAGGAGCCACTGACGAGAAAGCACTGATGTTAAGATTTCATACACAGACTGGTGGCGCCACTTTAACTGCTCAACAACCTCATAATAATATTAGCAGAGTAACTGTTCAAACCATTGCTGCCGTTTTAGGAGGAACACAAAGTTTACATACCAATGGATTTGATGAAGCATTAGGTTTACCCACTCAAGAAGCAGCTAGTATTGCTTTAAGAACACAACAAATTGTAGCTTTTGAAAGTGGTATTGCAGATACTGCTGACCCATTAGCAGGTAGTTATTTTGTAGAAAATCTCACCAAAGAGATAGAAGACAAGTCTTGGGAATTGATGCAACAAATAGATCAAATGGGCGGAAGTGTTGCAGCCATCGAAACTGGTTTTATGCAAAACAAAATTGCTGAAAGCGCTTACGCCTATCAAAAAGCAATTGAGTCTAATGAAAAAATTATTGTAGGAGTCAATCAATTCAGAAATGATTCTGAAATGGATATTCCTATTTTAAAAATCAATGAAACTATTAGACAGGAACAAATTAAAAAACTTAAAGAATTAAAGAATAATAGAAATCAACAAAGAGTTACAGAATGCTTATTGGCTATCAAAGAATCTGCAAAAAATGGCAGTAATTTAATGCCTACTGTAATAGAAGCTGTAGAAGCTTTTTGTACTTTAGGTGAAATCAGCGATGCTTTAAGAACTGTATTTGGAGAATATCAATCATAATAAACTTTACAATAAAACAAACTCTATGCGTACATTTTTACTTGGATTATTTTTAACAGGAAGCTTGATAAGCAATGCTCAAGAATTACCTAAAGGGTATGCCCAATTAATTAAAGAAGTGGAAGCTCCAATGATTCAATGGAGAAGACATTTTCATGAATTTCCAGAATTATCAAACAGAGAAACTAATACTGGAAAATACATTGCGGAATTCTTAAAAACATTACCTAATGTAGAAGTGAGATACCCTGTTGCTAAGACAGGCGTTGTTGCAGTATTAAAAGGTGGGAAACCTGGCGCAACCATTGCTTTAAGAGCTGATATAGATGCTTTACCAGTTTTAGAAAGAACACCTGTACCTTTTGCTTCTAAAGTAACATCAGAATACAATGGTCAAAAAGTAAATGTGAGTCATGCATGTGGTCATGATTCTCATACAGCAATGTTAATGGCCACTGCAAAAGTATTGAGTAGCTTACAAAAAGAATTACCAGGCACAGTGGTATTCTTGTTCCAACCTGCAGAAGAAGGCGCTCCAGCGAATGAAGAAGGTGGTGCACCTTTAATGATTAAAGAAGGCGCTTTAGATAACCCTAAAGTGGAAGCCGTATTTGGTATACATATTTCTTCACAAACACCTGTTGGAACAATTAAGTATAAATCTGGTGCATTTATGGCATCTTCAGATTGGTTTACTATTAAAGTGAATGGAAAAGGAAGTCATGGTTCACAACCTTGGGGTGGAGTTGATCCAATTGCAGCAAGTGCTCAAATTATTGAAGGTTTACAACATATTGTTAGTAGACAAATGGATTTAACCAAAGCACCATTAGTGATTACTGTAGGTACTATCAATAGTGGTGTTAGATCAAATATTATTCCTGAGACAGCAGAAATGACAGGTACTATTAGAACTTTAGATAGCAAAATGCAAGAAGAAGTACATCAAAGAATCAAACATACTGCAGAAACTATTGCAAAAAGTAGTGGAGCAACTGCAAATGTAACCATAGATACTAAAACATTGGTAACATATAATGATCCAGCATTGGTTAAAAAAACATTGCCTTCTTTAATAAAGGCAGCTGGAGAAGAAAATGTTTCTGAATCTACTTGGGTAACTGGTGCTGAAGATTTTTCTTTCTTTGCAGCAAAAGCACCAAGTTTCTTTTTTAATGTAGGAGCTTTACCTAAAGGAACAGATGCAAAAAATGCTGGGCCTCACCACACACCAGATTTTTATTTAGATGAATCTGGTTTTATTGTTGGCGTGAAAGCATTTACACAGTTGGTATTTGATTTTAACAAGACAAAATAAATTAGTCCCCTTTGGGAGACTAATTTTTGAAAGTAAAAAATATTCAAAGAGGAGTCTTCAAATGGGACTCCTCTTTTTTATTTTGAATAATTTCTTGTTCCAAACAAAAGACTTCCAATTCTCACCATATTACTACCAAGGGAAATAGCTAATGCATAATCACTGCTCATTCCCATACTTAAAATAGTAAAATCACTACTACCTAATTGAATGAATGATTGGTCAAAAATTTGTTTAAGGGTGCTGAACTCTTTAGTTAGTAAACTAGTGTCTTCAGAAAAGCTTGCCATTCCCATTAAACCTTTAATACGAATATTGGAGTAATTAGCCAGTCTCCCACTTTGAATCAATTCTGAAATACTATCTGCATCAAAACCAAATTTAGTTTCTTCTGTAGCAATATGAACCTGTAATAAACAATCAATAGTTCTATTTTGCTTGATAGCTTGTTTATTGATTTCTTGTAATAATTTTTCAGAATCTACTCCATGAATTAAATGAACAAATGGAGCTATATATTTTACTTTATTGGATTGTAAATGTCCTATAAAATGCCATTGTATATCTTTTGGCAAGGAAGCTTCCTTATCTATTAATTCTTGAACATAATTTTCACCAAATGCTCTTTGGCCTAAATTGTACAATTCAATAATATCCTCATTAGGCTTGGTCTTACTAACCGCAATCAATTGAACATTATGTGGGTTCAAATCATTAAGAATAGCTTGATACTTTTCTATGTTAGCAGGCATTTGTGCTGTATTGTTTCGCTGGCAAAATTACTACTTTGTAATGCTTCTGCCAATCACCATTTTCTGAATTTCACTAGTACCTTCATATATCTGTGTAATCTTAGCATCTCGCATTAATCGCTCCACATGAAACTCCTTTACAAATCCATAACCACCATGCACTTGAACTGCTTCAGTGGTTACCCACATGGCTGTATCACTAGCTTGTAATTTAGCCATCGCTGCGCTAGTGGTATAGTCCAAATGATTATCTTTTTCCCAAGCTGCCTTTAAACATAATAATCTAGCGGCTTCAATTCGGGTTGCCATTTCTGCTAATTTAAATTGAATGGCTTGATGTTCATGTATGGGTTTCCCAAATGTTTTTCTTTGTTTGCTATATGACAATGCTAATTCATAAGCACCACTTGCAATGCCTAATGCTTGTGCTGCAATACCAATTCTTCCTCCATTTAATGTTTTCATGGCAAAATTAAATCCAAATCCTTCTTCACCTATTCTATTAGTTTTTGGCACTTTAACATCAGTAAATGAAATAGAATGTGTATCACTTCCTCTAATACCTAATTTATTTTCTTTCACACCAACAGAAATTCCTGGTGTATTTTTTTCCACTATAAAAGCATTGATTCCTTTATGACCTTTAGTATAATCAGTTTGAGCAATCACAAGGTATACACTTGCAGTAGACCCATTGGTAATCCAGTTCTTAATCCCATTGATTACATAATGATCTCCCATATCTTTGGCTTCAGTATGTTGGTGTGTAGCATCACTACCGGCTTCTGGCTCACTCAATAAAAAAGCACCTATATATAATTGTCCCTCTTTTTTACCTTGAGCCAATGGCACTAAATATTGAAGTTTTTGTTCTTCGTTTGCAAAATGCTCCAAACCCCAGCATACTAAACTATTGTTGACACTCATTGCAACACTCACACTTGAATCAACTTTGCTAATTTCTTCCATAGCTAAAACATAACTAATGGTATCCATACCTGCACCACCATAATCTGCACTTGTCATCATACCCATCAGACCTAATTCTGCTAATTGCAATAATTGTTCTTTAGGAACCATTTGTTTTTCATCACGATCAATTACACCTGGCAAACATTGTTGTTGAGCAAATTCACGAGCAGCTTTTTGAATCATCAATTGCTCTTCTGAAAAACTAAAATTCATAGAATGATTATTTGCATGAAATTACGCTAACATTTGTTAGCATGCAAAAAATTATTTACCGGTTAATTTACGTTGAATTAACTGTGCTAAAACAGACTTATCTGCCTCATTCATTGTTTGTGTACTATCTTGTCTAAAATGTCTCTTGAAAGCTAGTATAGCAGCAGTTGAATCGGCCACATCATAACCAACCAAAGATAATGCCAAGGGAATACTTAAACCTTCTGGCATTAGTTTGGTAGAATCTGGATTGAACCAAATTCCATATCCATTTTGTGCTAATTGGCTCCATGGAAAATATATATTAGGATCTACTTTTCTTTTTGGAGCAATATCACCATGTCCTATAAAATTCTCTGCTGGAATTTTATATTGCGTTTTTAATTTATCTAATAATAATAATAGACTATTAATTTGTGCAGTTTCAAAAGGTTCAAAACCATTATTATCAATTTCAATTCCAATAGAACTTGAATTAATATCAGTATTGTTGCCCCATTTAGCAACCCCACCATGCCATGCACGCATATAATCGTTTAGCATATGATGTACTGTTCCATCTTTACAAATAACATAATGAGCACTTACTTTGGTTCTCTCTAGAGTAAAGGTTCTTAATGTTTGATCACAGGAATTCTGAGCAGTATGGTGAATGATAACAAAATTTGGTTTGCGTAAATCAAAATTAGTGGTACCTACCCATTGTTGAGCAGCATTCAATTCATTCACAATTTGCAAGGAAGGTCCCATTTTAATCTGCTTGACTAAATTCTTGGTTTGTTTTTTATAAAATTGGTTAGTTGTTTGGTATTGAAAAGAATTACAAGCAAGCAAGCAAATCATTAAAAATAAAAAACTTGCTAAATGGGTTTTGTTAAACATAGTTAATAAATTAAATACTTGGCTCTTGTTGACTCAAGCAATGAAAACTACCTAATCCCCAAATAATATCTGTTGAATCAATACCTACTACTTCTCTTGTAGGGAAACAAGATTGAATTATTTGTAAGGCTTGATCATCTTGTTTACACTGATAAGTTGGTACTATAATATGTCCATTACTAATATAAAAATTGGCATAAGAAGCAGGCAATAATTGTCCTTCATAAATTACATCTGCAGGCATAGGTAATTCAACAATATTTAATTGTTTCCCACTAGCCAATCTCATGGATTTTAGCTCTTTCAAGTTTTTTTGTAACAAATCAAAGTTTTCTGAAAGCACATTTGATTCAACCACAGTAAGCACCGTATCCTCATTTACAAATCTTACAGTATCATCAATATGACCATCTGTATCATCTCCTACAATCCCTTCTGACACCCATAATACTTGTTCAATACCATAATAATCTCCTAAATATTTTTCAATTTGAGATTGATTTAAATGAGGATTACGATTCTCATTTAATAAACAACAGGTAGAAGTAATCACCGATCCAGCTCCATTAAAATCAACAGATCCCCCTTCCATAATAATTTCTGGATAAAAAATAGGTAAATTCAATTGCTCTGCAATTCTAGTGGGAATTACGTCATCTAAATCATAAGGTGGATATTTCCCACCCCATGCATTAATATTCCAATCTACAATCGCTTTTGGATGTTCTGCATTATTGCGAATTAAAAAAGAAGGCCCATGATCTCTGCACCAAGCATCATTGGTTGGATGTAAAAAAAACTGTACTTTACTCATATCCACACCAGCTAATTCTAGCATTTTAGCTGCCCCTTGACGCATTTTATCAGTACCAACATTAATATTTACTCTTTCTGTTAAAGCAATTGTTTTAATAAATTCACAATAAGAAGGATAAATTGTAGCAATCTTTCCTGGCCAACTCTCTTCTTTATGAGGCCAACTTAACCAAATGGCATCATGCTTTTCAAATTCTGCAGGAAAACGATACCCTAATGATTTAGGAGTTTGACCAGAAAAAATATCTAATTTATGCTTCATCGTCAATATATCTTTTTACAATTGGGCTATAAGAATCAATTCTTCTGTCTCTTAAAAAAGGCCAATGTGTTCTATAACTATCAGACTTTTCTGTATCAATATCAATTACTGCTACTTCTTCTTTGTCGTGTGATGCTTTATACAATAATGTGCCAAATGGATTACTTACAAAACTTCCACCCCAGAACTTCATTAAACCATCTTGCTCTAAGCCTACTCTATTTACACTAATCACTGGAACACCATTGGCAACAGCATGACTTCTTTGAATGGTTTGCCATGCATTATATTGTTCTATATTGGTAGCTTCATCTTGTGCAGTTGCCCAACCAATAGCTGTTGGATAGAACAACATTTCTGCACCCATTAAGCTAGTGATTCTAGCAGCTTCTGGATACCACTGATCCCAACATATTAATACACCAATTGTAGCAAATTTTGTTTTAAATACTTTATACCCTAAATCACCTGGTGTAAAATAAAATTTTTCGTAGTATGCGGGATCATCAGGAATGTGCATCTTTCTATACTTACCTAAATAAGTTCCATCAGCGTCTAAAACAGCGGTGGTGTTATGATATATACCTTCAGTTCTTTTTTCAAATAAGGAAGCTATAATGACTACGCCTAAAGATTTTGCTAATGCACTTAATTCGTCAGTGGTTTTGCCAGGAATAGGTTCTGCTAATTTAAAATTCTCATAAGCCTCTACATCACAAAAATAAAGTGAAGTGTACAACTCTTGTAAACAAATGATATTCGCTCCACCTTTAGCAGCTTCTTTTATTTTCTCTACTGCTTTTTGCTTATTAGCTGCTACATCAGCAGTACAAGACATTTGAATTAATCCAACTTTAACAATAGCCATTTGATTAAGTTTTATTTTGAATGATGCCATCAAAACTTTTGACACCAATTATTTTATTTGAAATAAATCCCTCGGCAAAATCTACGCCAATTTGTTGACCTAATTCTTTTGCTCTTCCTTTTACAAATTCTAAAAAAGAATTGCCAGAAATAAAAGTATTAGGTTCTGTAGAGTTTGGATCAAAAAATTGAGAAGAATGAGCTAATATAGATTCCATTTTTTTATCCATATGAGCACTAATATCTACCACGAAACTAGGTGTTAGGTTTCTTGATTGTATATAATGAAAAACATTCGCAGGTCTCCATGCTTTTTGTGGAAGACCATTGTGTGTAGTTTCAATTTTAGAAAGCCCTGATAAAAAACATGCATCAGCAACTAAACTTGCAGCTCTTCCATGATCTGGATGTCTATCCTCTGGTGCATTACATAAAACAATGGTTGGTTGAAATTTTCTAATGCATTCTACAATTGCTAATTGATGCTCTTGGTCATTTTTGAAAAACCCGTCTGCCATGCCTAGATTTTCTCTAACCACTAATCCTAAAACCTTACTTGCTGCTTGTGCTTCCTTTAAACGTATTTCTACGGTGCCTCTAGTTCCAAGTTCACCTTTTGTTAAATCAATAATACCAACTTTCTTTCCTTCTGCAACTGCAGCTAAAATAGTTCCAGCACAGCCCAATTCTACATCATCTGGATGAGCGCCAAAAGCTAAAATATCTAATTTCTGCATAAGCTAATTTAAGTTTAACAAAGGTAAGTATTGAAGGGAGTAAAAAACCAAAACCCTTTCTTACAATTATAGTAAGAAAGGGTTTTAATCTTATTTAAAAATGAGGCTTTTAAGCACTCCCTTTTATGCTTTTTTTGCGTAACGCTTGTTGAACTTATCGATACGACCAGCAGTATCCACTAACATATTTTTACCAGTGTAAAAAGGATGTGAAGTGTTTGAAATCTCCAATTTGATTACTGGATATTCATTACCGTCTTCGAATTGAATAGTTTCTTTAGTTTGAGCACATGATTTACCTAAAAATGCTGTACCGTTTGACATGTCTTTAAACACTACAAAACGATAGCTTTCTGGATGGACACCTTGTTTCATTGTATGAATTTTTAAGGAAGCACGGTTTTTGCCGTACAATTATTGAATAGGTTGCAAAGGTAGGCCAAAACGGGTTTTTGACCAAATTTTAGGACTTCATATTGACATATTGCAAGGGAATTCCGAAGTTTTCAGCCCTACAAGCCGCTATAACTTCTTGTAAATCATCAATTTTCTTGCCTGTAACACGAATAATATCGTCCATTATAGCCGTTTGTACTTTAAGCCCCTTGTCTTTGACAAACTTCACTATTTTTTTAGCATCTTCCTGTTTTAAACCATTTCTTACAGGGACATCTTTTTTGAAGATTTTACCACTTGGTTGAGGCTCTTTGCCTAAATCAAAGGCATTGGAATCAATTCCTTGCTTAATAGATCTGCTTAATAATACATCTACAATTTGCTGAACCTTCATTTCTGAATCAGACTCTATCTTCACTAGATAATCTTTCTTGTTTAAATCAATCACCACGTGAATCCCCTTGAAATCAAAGCGATTGGTGATTTCTTTCTTCACTACATTCACTGCATTATCTAATGCTTGAATGTCTACTGTACTTGAAATATCAAAAGATGGCATATGCTAATATTTAGTTGAAGTTAATTAATTAACCTTGTTTGTAGTAAACCAGGATTTGGATTTGATTAAAAATACGATTCCAAAAATAATCAAGAAAACAGAGATTAACTCGGCCTGAGTGGGTTTGAAAGGCAAGAATTCGTACTTATTATTCACCCTAATTTGCTCAATTAATAATCTTTCCACCCCAGCAAATACAAGGTATAAACCGGTCAAAATCCCCGGCTGTCTCACTTTTTTCCTAATAGACCACATAATAAAGAAAAGTATAAAAGTGCCTATTATTTCATAAAAAGTGGTTGGATATACAGGTAAAGGCAATTGATTGCAGTAATTGCCAAAGCACCCAGCAATTCGCTCACCCTCATTCACTACATTATGGGGATATTGGTATGCCCA
>CAWULX010000002.1:0-53676 GCA_963923775.1 uncultured bacterium | reverse complement strand
AAAACAAGCATAAGCTATTAGTATATATCATCTCTTGGTATTGGGGATGGTTAGAGTTTCAGATTGGCTATCAAACCAAAAATGTAAACGACCCAATTACCAAACTACAACAGGTAATTAAATTATTAGCTACCACGGTAGAAGATGATATCATGACCAGCCATGTAGATGAATCTTTACTACACCAAATAATTATTGCAGAAGGTTCTAAATCTTACCTTACTAAACATGTAAGTGAAGACAACAAACAACAATATTTCAAACCTTACAAAGACTTATGCAAAAGCGTAGGTGATATTATATTAGAGTGCAATGCCAATTATCCTTACCCCCACTCTTTGGCATCCACTATTGTAGAAGTAGCGCATTTGCAAAACTTCTTTATGCATAATCTACCTGCATTAACCGATTTTGATAAAACAAAAAAAGAAGATCAAATAATAGACTTTTTAAATCATTTAGTTTTCTCAAGTATCAACAAATAGAACTATGGCAAAAAACGATATATCCGTAAAAGCTTCTCTAGACAAGTTCTTAAAAATGATTAAACTAGAGAAAAGAGAAGTAACTGCAATTTACTTCTACGCAATCTTAAGTGGAGTAATACAATTGTCCCTGCCATTGGGCATACAAACCATTATTAACTTCTCACAAGCAGCTGCTGGCATTGGTGAACTACCTGTATCCATCATACTATTAATTATTATAGTATTAGTGGGCATCTTGGTTTCAGGTATTGTTCAAGTAAACCAAATGAAAATAGTAGAGAAAATAGAGCAAAGCATATTCACTAGATTCTCTTTAGACTTTGCACACAAAATTCCTAAAATTGAAAGTAGTGAATTAAACAATAATCACTTGCCAGAACTAATGAACAGGTTCTTTGAGGTGATTAGTTTGCAAAAAGGGTTATCAAAGATTTTATTAGATATACCTTTAGCTGCTATTCAAATTATTTTTGGATTGGTTTTGCTATCCTTCTATAACTCCACCTTTATTGTATTGGGCTTATTATTAATTTTATTACTATTCTTCATTTTTAAATACACCACTAAAAAAGGATTAGTAGCATCTTACAATGAAAGTGAGAACAAATATGAAGTTGCTAGCTGGCTAGAAGAGATTGCTAGATCTTATAAAACCTTTAAAATATCTAGTCAAAACAATTTCCATTTAAAAAAGACCGACGAACTAGTGAAAGACTACTTAGTGTCTAAAACCAAGCATTTTCAAATTCTGAAGTTTCAATACTGGAGTTTAATTGTATTTAAATTACTCATCTCCGCTATGATGTTAATAATAGGTGCAGTATTATTAATTAGACAGCAATTAAATATAGGGCAGTTTATTGCTGCAGAGATTGTGATCTTATTAATCTTATCTGCCGTAGAAAAATTAATTCTGAATTTAGAAGTAGGTTACAATATTTTAACCGGTGTAGAGAAACTAAATGTAATTAGTGAGAAAAAAACTGAAATTCAAGGAAAGACCTCTTTTATTTCTAATGGAAATGGTATAGGCATTGAAGTAAAGCAACTGAATTTTAAATTTGAAAACAGCCCCTACTTATTAGAGGATATCAATTTTACTATACAGCCAGGCACTAAAGTATGTGTAATGGGTGATGGAGGATCGGGCAAATCTATTTTATTGGAGTTAATTGGAGGCACTTTGAAAAACTTTGAAGGCGTAGTAAATATTAACAATATTCCTATAAATAATATTAACCAAAACGAGTACAGAAAAAATATAGGCATTTTCTATAACGAGCAAGATATATTCGAGGGTACTATCTATGATAATATTTGTATGGGCAATGAATCCATTACACCTAATGAAATTATGAAACATGCAGAAATGCTAGAGATCAAAGATTTTATTAGTCAATTACCTGAAGGCTTATATACGCAATTACAGCCTACAGGTAAAGGTTTAAGTACCATTATTGCTAAAAAGATATTATTACTTAGAGCCATCGCTAATCAACCAGAATTATTAGTACTAGATGAGCCTTTTGAATTAGCAGGCGCAGAGTCAAGCAAGAAAATTTCTAAGTACCTAACAGATCTTTCAAACACAACCTGCATGGTAGTAAGTGGTTATATCCCCTTTGCTAAAAGAGCAGACTTGATTATCTGGTTAGAAAAAGGAAAGATTAAACATATAGGAGAACCGGCAACTATTTTACCACTTGTAATTAGTTAAACCATTATGAAAAAAACTATTGAGAATATTAGCAGCGAAACAAATTTCATCCCAAAATCGGTAAGGTCTATATACCGATACGAGAAGTATAGCAAAATTGGCTATTGGTTATTGGGCGTAATGGGATTTTTAGTAGTGGTATTGTTTTTACCTTGGACACAAAATATTTCAAGCAGTGGCCATGTAACTACTTTGTATCAAGACCAAAGACCACAACAAATAAACACTGTAATACCAGGTAAAATTATCAAATGGTATATCAAAGAAGGTGATGTAGTGAAGAAGGGTGATACCATTGTGCAATTAGCAGATACCAAGGATGATTACTTGGATTCTAACCTAGTAGAAAGAACCAAGGATCAATTAGTGTCTAAAGAGCAAAAGCTTTTGTTTTATAGCGAGAAGATTAATGCTATTGAAAGTCAGATTAATGCTATTGAAAACAATCGTGATTTAAAAATTAACTCTTACGAAAACAAGATTGAACAGTATAAAAGAAAATTAATCAGTGATAGCTCTGAAGTGGTAGCTGCCGAAGTAGATTTTAAGATTGCTCAAGAACAATTAACCAGAGGTAAACAATTATATAATCAAGGAGTGATATCTCTAGTAGAATTAGAGCGCAGAACGGCTCAAAATAATAAAGCCCTTGCAGTTCTTACTGAGAAGCAACAGAAATTATTAAATACTAGACAGGATATTAATATTGTTAAAATTGAAATCAATTCTGCAAGACAAGAAGCAGATGATAAAATTTTTAAATCTAGAAGTGAGATTGCAACTTCTAGAGGAGAAATTGCAGGTACCACTGGCGAAGTGGCTAAAAACAAAAATACCTTAGCCAACTATATCAGCCGTGGAAATCAAAAATGGCTAATTGCTCCTCAGGATGGTCAAATTATTAAAGCAAAAAAATCGGGCATTAACGAAATAGTCAAAGAAGGTGAAATGATTGTAGAAATGGTGCCTACCAAGATTGATCATGCAGTTGAACTATTCATTGAACCAATGGATTTAATCTTGATTAACCCTGGACAAAAGATTAGAATGATTTTTGATGGTTTCCCCGCTATTGTTTTCTCTGGATGGCCTGATAATAGTTACGGCACATTTGCAGGCGAAGTCTTAATGGTAGAAAACAATAGAAATGAGAACGGTAAATTCAGAATCTTAGTGATACCTGATAATCAACAAAAACAATGGCCTACTGCATTAAAAACAGGTACAGGTGCAAGAGGTTTTGCCTTATTAAATACAGTGCCTGTGTGGTATGAACTATGGAGACAGATTAATGGTTTCCCTCCAGACTATTATAAAACAAAAGAAACTACTAAAAAAGCGAAGTAAGATGTTAAAACCATTTATCTATACCCTTTTAATCATTAGTTGCACAGGCAATAGCTATGCACAAGAGAAGAATTTGAGCATCGAGAACACCTTAGATATTGTTAGAAAGTATCATCCTGTCATTAAGCAATCATTTTTGCAAAATGAGATGGCTAAAAATGAATTAAAAGCTTCTAGAGGAGTTTTTGACCCAAGTATTCAAATTAATAACGAAGAAAAAACCTACGATAATAAATTATACTATAAGTACAATACTTCAGAGTTAAAGATTCCATTGTGGTATGGTATTGATATCAAAGCAGGAACAGAGAATAATTTGGGAGAACGTTTGGATCCCATGTTAACTAAAAACAAATCTGCATTTGTAGGTGTGAGTATGGATCCTTTCAGGGGCTTGGTTGTAGATAAAAGAAATGCGGTAGTTAAACAAGCAAAAAGCTTTGTGGAATTGACAAAGAATGAACAATTACTAGTAGTGAATGATTTATTATTAGATGCCACTAGCGCTTACTGGAACTGGGTAAATGCTTATAATACCAATGCTATTTTAACCAGATCTGTTCAAAACAATAAAGAAAGATATGAAGTAATTAAAAAATCTTTTGTCGCTGGAGACAGAGCCCCTATTGATACTACCGAAGCTTTGACCCAATTACAAACATTTGAGATGATGCAATCCCAGGCTGCTTTGGATTTGCAAAAAGCTACACTAGAATTAAGCAATTATTTCTGGACAGAGAATGGACTCCCATATGAATTAGATGAAAAGGTTTCGCCTACCAATAACTTTAATGTATCTACCATTAATGGAATTGAATTAGGAAGATTAGAAGAGCAAGTAAACCAAGCCATTCAATTGCATCCCAAATTGAAGATGATAAATGCTAAATCGGATATATTAGATATAGAGAAAAGATTAAAGACTATTGAACTATTCCCTTCTCTAAAACTTAACTACAATGCTTTAGACAATAATTTAAATAATATCTCTACTAGTATTAACACATCCAATAATGTAAAGTATGGCCTTTCTTTAACCATGCCACTTTTTCAAAGAAAAGCTAGAGGAGAATTAGCAAAGACCAAGAATAAAATGGAGGATTTGCAATGGGATAAAAGATACCTAAGCCTTGAAATTGAAAACAAAGTAAGAAGCAGTTTTGCTGAGTTTTATGCATTAAAGCAACAGATTAAAACCAATGAGGCAATCCTAAAAGCCAATAAGCTTTTATTTGAAACCGAGAACACCAAATTTCAAATGGGTGAAAGCAGCTTGTTCTTAATTAATAGCCGTGAATTGAAATTTATAGAAACCGAACAAAAGCATATAGCCCTTAAAACCAAATTCTACCAAAGCATCTACAAAAACCTATGGGCAATGGGGAGTTTAAATTAGTCATATACTATATACAAATACAGTAATTTCCGCAATAATTCATCTAAACTAAAAAAGTATTTTTCGTTTTATTAATAATACTTACTTTTGACGTAAGTATCGTAAAACGTTAGTATGATACTTAATTTTGGTGACAAGGAAACTAAGAAGGTTTGGTTGGGCGAATTTTCTAGAAAATTGCCTGTTGAGATTCATCAAGTTGCAAGAAGAAAGCTAAGAATGATTCACAGATCTCAAGATATTATTGATCTAATCATTCCTCCCTCCAATCACCTTGAAAAACTAAAGGGAAATTTGGAAGGATATTATTCAATAAGAATCAATATGCAATGGAGAATCATTTTTATTTGGAATATTGATACGGCATCAAAAGTCCAAATTATAGATTACCATAAATAATAAATAATGAAAAAACTTAAAAACATACATCCAGGAGAAGTACTTAAGGAAGAATTTTTATTTCCTTTAAATATTAGTGCTTATAAATTATGCAAGGATATTGACATACCACAAACTAGAATTTCAGAAATTTTAAAAGGCAATAGAAGTATCACTGCCGATACTGCTTTAAGATTATCAAGGTATTTTGGCAATACCCCAAATTTTTGGCTAGGACTTCAAAATGATTTTGATATAGAAGCAGAACTACAACTAAAAGGAGACCAAATAAAAATGATTAAGAAACTAAAGATAGCATAAGTTTCAACTAGTAGCTCTTCTCCTTCAACAAAGAAGCTTGAATTATGGTTGCTATTAATTGAATACAACCCATGGTAATAAATAATGCATTAAAAGAAATATAATTAGCTATAAGCCCTCCTATTGCCACTGCAATGCCTGTTACAAAATGCGTATGACCATTAGCTAAGCTCCAATGAAAACTATTTTCATTATCTTCTAAATGAGTCGCAAATAAAGAATCCCAAATAGGTGTACTCACTGCCTCCGCTATGCCCAAGCCTATTTGCAATAAAAGCAATTGCTCTGTGTTATGAACAAACAAATAACAAAAAGTAAGTAAGGTGTTTAAGGCATAACCACCCACCATGATTTCTTTCTTGTAGGAAGAATTATTAAAAAGCTTACCAAGAATAACATAAAATAATCCAGTAGCAATTAAGTAGGCAGCCCAAGCCCAAGTAATCTCAAGCATATCGCCGCCAATCTTTTCAGAAAAAACGGCAAATAAAGGGCCGAATAAGCCTTCTCCAAAATACCATAAACTGGATGCTATCAATAAAATTTTAGTAACTTTTTTCATATTAAAATTTTAAGAAAACACCTGCTTGAACATACCATCTATTTTGCAAATGCATTTCTGAATAAGGAGTAGAGTTTACCTTATTGATGATATTATTATTAGCGATATTTTTTACTGTGGTAGTTGTAGTAATGGCATTATAAGGAATAGCATATGCCGGATAAATGTTAAATCCAAATGATTTATTCTCATAACTTATTGGAAAGGATAGCTCCATTGACGTAAATCTGATGCCTTGTTGATTCGCAGTAGTAGTAGAAATAACATTAACAGCTATAGGATTTTTAACTGTTGCATTTTTAGGCCTCAATCTTCTTGTCACCTCACTCTCGTAATAATTTAAACTACTAAAATTGCCATACAATCCAGGAGTGAAACTAAATTTAGTATCCCCCTTTTCAGAACTGAAACTTTTTTCAAAACCAAGATTATATTGAATGTCTGCCTTACTAGCAAAAAAAACATCAAGAGTGTTGCTTAACTCAACAAATCCAGCATCATAACTAAGCGTTCCACCAAAATCGGTACTAATGTTTCCATTCAATAAAGCTGACTGACTAGAGTAAAAGAATTTTGTGCCATAGACAGAGCCTGTCCATTTTTTATCAATATCAAATTCATACCCTAGATCTAACTGAAAAAAGTCAAATCTTTTCTCACCTTGTGTCAATAAATAATCCGCTCCAAAATTTAAATAGATCCCATTTGCAAAATTCACAGAAGCCGTAGTAATTTGATAGGGATATTTAACACTATCCGCTCTACCATTGTATATATAATCACTGAGGTAATCCAACTGAATTTTAAAACTGGTCGTTTTGGGCTTAACTGTCTCTTGCGCAAACAATTGTCCATAAAAGCAACAAAAAAAACAAGAAATAAGGTATACTTTAAACTTCATGCGGTATTAGGTAAGTAGTTTAGACAACCTGAAGCTACAAAATTTAAAGAAATTTTCCCTTTTCTTCTTCCTTAGGAACCATGTTATGAAACTATAATATTCATCTTAGTTTTCAATAATTGCATCCCATAATAAAGACCTTACTTGAAGTGCTTTTAAAGAAGCATTACTTGCTTCTTCCCATTTTTGCTCATCTGAACCACAAAGCTCAGCCACCATTTCTAAAGCTAATTGACTATGATGTCCTCCATCCACTTCAATATGTCTTTCGATATAGTACTTAAAGGTAGACACCTTATCTGGATGATCTGCATATATCTTATGCAAGATTTCAGTGAACATATCAGGTATTA
Organism: uncultured bacterium; assembly: GCA_963923775.1. Classification (GTDB taxonomy): domain Bacteria; phylum Bacteroidota; class Bacteroidia; order Chitinophagales; family Chitinophagaceae; genus Sediminibacterium. Next base: position 46,213 of record CAWULX010000002.1, on the reverse strand, counting down.
AATCTTCTCTTCCAAAAGTAAATACTGCAGCTTTTACATGCAATGGAGCATATTGTGCAATTTCAAAAGTATATGCTAAGAAATCTTTGGCTTTTTGAGGAAGCGGAGATTCTTGAATAGCCTCATCAATGGTTTTACCTTTTGAAATCTCTTGCAGCAAAGCATCAATTAAATGAGTTGATGCACCCATTTGTTTCATTGCTTTTAAATACAATTCAAAATGGCTAATTCTTTGATCATGTTCATCCACATCAGATTCTTCACCTAATACAATTTCATTAATTAAATAACGGGTATTGGCAGATCCCACTGGTACCCAAGGTAACTGAACAGAGGTTAATCCTATTTGAAGTGATTTTAATAGACTCATAAAATCCCATACCGCAAAAACATGGTATTGAGTAAACTTCTGCAAACCCTCCAAATTATTGATTTGAGTATATACTGGATGCGCTAACAAATGCGCTCTTGCTGCTTCAATATTTGTCTTTAGTTTTTCTATTGGGTTTTGCATAATTTCAATTTAAATATCAACAAAATAGACCCCTATTTGTTGTAAGATTTGCAAAGGAACTACAAAATATGCATTCAGAATTTCCAAATATCATAAACAAAGACGGCATTGCTGTTTACTATGGATGCATTTTGAATGAGCAATCTTTGCGTGATATTTATACTAAATTATTCAACAAAATTGCTTGGCAACAAGACCAAATTATGATGTTTGGAAAACCCATCACCACCAAGCGTAAAGTAGCTTTTTACGCAGATAACCATATTGACTATACCTATTCCAGCGTAAAAAAGAAAGGTCTACCATGGATACCAGAACTATTACAAATAAAAAAACTAACAGAGTCATATACAGGTGCGAAATACAATGCTTGTTTATTGAATTTATATCATACTGGAGAAGAAGGTATGGGTTGGCATTGTGATGATGAAAAAGAAATTATAGTGAATAGCTCTATTGCTTCTTTAAGCATTGGGGCTGAAAGAAAATTTGCTTTTAAGCATAAAGCCACTAAAGAAACCGTTTCAGTAATGCTAGAAAACGGATCGCTTTTAGAAATGAAAGGAAGCATTCAGCAAAACTGGTGGCATAGTTTACCCAAAACTAAAAAAGTGGACAGCCCTAGAATTAACCTTACTTTTAGACAGATGCAATCATGAAAAATGCTAAAAACAAACCAGTAAAAAAAGGAGACCTGCCTAGCAAAATTTGCTTAAACTGCCAAAGGCCTTTTACCTGGAGAAAAAAATGGGAAAGAGATTGGGAGGAAGTAAAATATTGCAGCGATGCTTGCAAGAAGAAAAAGTTTTAACGCTTACTAATCTTATTTAAAGAAATAGTTTTTTGTCTTGAACATTTAAATCGCATGATATCTGCACTTCTCTTAATCAAATGTTTTTGACTCACACCGCTATTCACTCTCTTACGCCATAAATTAAAACTACTACGCTTTAATTCAGTGCGCATAATCTTAATAGTTTCGGCCTCGGATATACCAAACTGAAAACTAATGGCTTCAAAAGGAGTTCTATCTTCCCAGGCCATTTCTATAATTCTATCAATATCTATTCTTTCCATTCAATGGGAATAATTACTTCATTGGTTCTACCAACAAATTGGAAGGGAGCATTGTATCCTAAAAAATTATAACCGCCCTTTTGTTCAATATTACGCTCTCTTAATAATGTAGCTAACTGCTCATAATGTTCTTTAATTTTCTCATCAGAAGCATAGCCTCCAAAACTAATTACGGCTACATACTCTGGTGTAGATTGCTTGATTTCAATTTGTGGATCATTAGGGGTAGGCAATGGCTTACTATTGTATTTTTTAGGCATCACAAAACTCATGCTAGAACCCTTATCTGTTATGCTCATTCTTACCGGAGCTGTCATAGAGATACTTTCTTTTTGTTGATTACCTCCGAAAATATATCTAGCCAATTTGTTGAATCCTGTATTGGCAACTGACTTATAATTAGTTCCCTTAGAATACACAGTAGCCATAGTAGCAGCTGGATAATACCTAATTTCAAAACCCGCTTCTTTTTTCACTAAACGATAGACTTGCTTTTCTGTCTTTAAGGCACTGATAGTTTTAAAGGACTGGAATACAAGATAAATTCCAGCTAAAATAAAAGGGATATATAAGGCTTTCATATATACAATAACAAATTGCTTCGACAATGGTTCATCCCAAATTATACTTAATTTTGAGCTATGTGTTACGTAATTGGTGTTAAAGTGCCTAAGAAACAAACCATTAAAGTGGGAGAAGCACCCATTGAATTGGACCCTATTGAAATTCCCGTTCAATCTGGATTCTCTTATAACCAATGGCCAGTCATTTATAAAGAAGAGCATGCCATTCGACCAGGACTTATGCACTGGGAATTAATTCCCCATTGGACCCGTAATCAAAAAGAACTGATAGAATCCAGAAAAAAATACACTACCCTAAATATTAAATCTGAAGGCATTTTTACCAATAAAGTGGCACAATCCGTGGTACATACCAATAGATGTTTGGTACTGGCTTCTCATTTTTTTGAATGGCAGGAAGTAGAAAAACAAAAATATCCTCATTGTATTCAAATAGAAAACACGCCTTTATTTTATATAGCTGGTGTTTGGAATACTTGGACCGATTATAGCAGTGGGGAAACCAAAAATAGTTTTGGTATTATTACCACAGAAGCCAATAGTTTAATGAGCAAGATTCACAATGTGAAAAAAAGAATGCCCACCATTTTAGATGATGAAAAAGCGAATAGATGGATCAATGAGCATTTAACAGAAAAACAAATTCAAGAAATTGCCTCTTATCAATACCCTGCAGAAAAAATGAAAGCACATACAGTGGCAAAAAATTTTCAGCAAACAGACAACCCCACTGAGCAAGTGAATTATACCATCTTCACGCCGCAGACCTTATTTTAATTATTGCATGATAAACTCCTCATGCATCTGAGGCACTATCACTTCCTTAAAGCCCTTCTTCATTAATCTTTCTGCGAATTTATCCTGTACTTCAGCCTCTCCATGTACCACATAAATTTGTTTTACCAAATGTGGCGCTTGACAAGCCAAAAATTGCATTAAATCTTCATAATCACCATGAGCACTCATACTTCTTATAGATGCCACATGACATTTAACTTCATAAAATTCACTATAAATCTTCACTTCTTTTTGTCCATTCATTAATCTTCCACCTAAAGAATGTGGCTCACAGTACCCTACTAACAAAATGGTATTTTTAGGATTATTAATATTGTTTTTGATATGATGCTTTACCCTTCCGGCATCTGCCATACCTGAAGCTGAGATAATTACTTTAGGATGCAAGTCTTCATTCAATGCCTTGCTCTCGTCTACCGATTTAATATATCTTAAACCTTCAAAGTCAAATGGATCTTCATCTATCTCTAAAACTTTTTGAATCTTTTTATTAAAATATTTAGGATAAGATTTTAACACTTCAGTAGCTTCAATACTCAAAGGACTATCTACATAAATGGGAATATGTGGTAATCGCTTTTCAATAGACAATTGATTTAATTCGTATAAAATTTCTTGTGTTCTACCCACGCTAAATGCGGGAATGATTAAATTACCTTTTCTGCCTACACAGGTTTCTTCTATATGTTTTAATAAATCGTCTGGTGTAGTATGTATTAAATCGTGCAACTTATCTCCATAAGTACTTTCTATAATAATAAAATCTGCTGCAGGGAATTCTGCAGGTGATCTTAAGATCATATCTCTATATCTTCCAATATCTCCGCTAAACGTGAGTGTTTTTGTTTCTCCGCCTTCTTTAATTTTCAAACTCACAGCTGCACTTCCAATAATGTGACCTGCATCGGTATACAGTAATTCAACGTTAGGAGTGATTTGTGTAGGCTTATTGTATTCAATAGGCACTAGCATTGGAATAGCTAAATTCACATCATCCAAATCATATAATGGATCTATGGGAGGTAAGCCCTGCTTGGCTCTACGCTTATTACCATACTTGGCATCGTCTCTTTGAATCATTGCAGAGTCTTCCAACAATATCTCTGTCAAAGCTTTGGTGGCGGGTGTACAATAAATATTTCCTTTAAAACCATCTTTCACCAGTTTAGGTATTAAACCTGTATGATCTATATGTGCATGAGAAAGAATAACATAATCTATAGCTTTAGGATCAAAACCAAAATCGGCATTCAAGCCGTCGGTATCTCTGCCCATTCCTTGAAACAAACCACAATCTAATAAGAAGGATTCCCCACTATCTAAGGTAACTAAATGCTTCGAACCAGTAACAGTTCTTGCTGCTCCATGAAAACTGATTTTCATACAATAATTTTATACCTCTAAGATAACTTATATTGCAATGGAAGCCACTAAATAATCGGCAATTAAAATAATAATACAACTTACCACAACAGATAAGGTGCCCGCCTTACCAATTTCTAAAGCACCACCTTTAACATAATAACCAAAATAAGAAGGCACCGTACTTATTATAAATGCGAAGATGAAAGATTTATAAAAAGCAATACTTATGTAATGAACATCTAAACCTTTACGAATACCGTCTATGAATACCTCATTAGGCACTGCATTGGTCCAACCTCCCACTAAATATCCACCCCATATTCCAATCACTGCCGAAATTCCCACCATTAAAGGAACCATGGTAAAAGATGCTAATATTTTTGGAAGGATTAAATAACTCTTGGTATTAATACCCATAATTTCTAATGCGTCTATTTGCTCTGTAATACGCATATTGCCTAATTCACTGGCAATCTTACTACCTACCACACCTGCTAATACTATACTTAAAAAAGTAGGAGCAAATTCTAAGATCATTCCATCACGAACAATAATCCCAATAGTGGATAAAGGTACCATGGGGTTCACCAATTGAGCTGCCGTTTGAACGGTCATTACTGCCCCTAAGAAAAATGAAATGATGACTACAATGGGTAAGGAACCAATACCAATATCAACGCATTGTTTGATGTACTCTTTCCAAAACATGATAGGACTATCTGTCTTAGAGAACATCCCTTTTAACATTAAAAGGTATTTGCCAAAATGCGTTAGAAAATCCATACTGTAAAGTTAAGACTTTTCTACTTCTTGCGCTTCTTCATTCGCTTCCACCAGCTTGTTCTTTGTACTTCTGCTTCTGTATCTATTCTAGTTTTTAACTGCGCATCTACAACAGCTACTGTAGCCATATTGATAATATTTCTAACACTTGAACCTAATTGCAATACATTCACTGGTTTTTTCATCCCCAATAAAACTGGACCAATAACATCTATACCACCAATTTCTTTTAATAAATGATAAGCAATATTACCTGCAGTTAAATTTGGGAAGATTAACACATTCACATCTTGATCCACTAATTCACTAAATGGATAATTCTCTTTCAATATATCGTTATTGAATGCCAACATGCCTTGCATTTCTCCATCAACAATCAATGATGGATTTCTTTGCTTCACAATTCTTGTGGCTTCTGCCACTAATCTTGCTTCTGTAGTATCTGAACTGCCAAAATTGGAATAACTTAACATCGCTACTCTAGGCTCCATATTAAAGTTTCTTACTTCTTTAGCCACTAATAAAGTGATATCAGCTAATTCTTCTGCAGTTGGACTTATATTCACTGTGGTATCTGCTAAGAACAATGGTCCTTTTTTAGTTAATAAGATATACATTCCAGCAATCTTCTTCACACCCTCATCTACACCAATAATTTGCAAAGCAGGCTTAATACCATCCGCATAATTTCTAGTTAATCCAGATAACATAGAATCCGCTTCACCGGTTTCAACCATCATGGCACCAAAATAATTTTGTGTACGCATTAATTTTAAACTCTCATATTTATTGATTCCCTTGCGTTGTCTTTTTTGGAACAATAAAGAACCAAAGAATTCACGCTTGGCTTCCATCTCGTCACTTCTTACATCTATAATTGGCAAGTCGGAAATGTCAATATTGTTTTTCTCTGCGATATTTCTAATTCTGGTTTCGTTACCTAATAAAATTGGGTAAGCAATACCATCATCGTATACAATGCTTGCTGCTTTCAAGATCTTCGTATTTTCTGCATCAGCAAATACCAAACGCTTTGGATCTCTTCTTGCTTTGTTACTAATTAAACGCATCATTTGGTTATCTAATCCTAAACGCTTGTTTAATTGTAATACATAAGCTTCCCAATTAGGAATTTGTATTTGCGCCACACCACTTTCAACAGCTGCTTTAGCTACTGCAGGTGCTACGGTACTTAATAATCTTGGGTCCAATGGTTTTGGAATAATATATTCTGGACCAAAAGCCATATTGTTTTGATTATAGGCCATGTTCACCAAATCAGGCACTGCAGTTTTTGCTAATTCTGCTAATGCTTTTACTGCAGCCAATTTCATAGCTTCATTAATAGATGAAGCTCTTACATCTAAAGCACCTCTGAAAATATAGGGGAATCCTAATACATTGTTCACTTGATTAGGAAAATCAGTTCTACCCGTAGCCATGATAATATCCTTTCTCACACTTGTGGCATCTTCATAACTAATCTCCGGATCGGGATTCGCTAAAGCAAATACAATAGGATGCTTTGGCATGGAAGCAATCATTTCTTTGCTAACTACATTTCCCACACTTAGTCCTAAAAACACATCTGCCGTTTTCATCGCTTGCTCTAATGTCATATTAGATTGCTTAATCGCAAATGGTTTTCTATCTTCTCCTAAATCTGTTCTTTCAGTGTGTAGTACTCCATCTTTATCAAATAAAATAAAATTCTCGTAACGAGCACCCAATGCAACATATAACTTTATACAAGCCATGGCTGCCGCACCTGCACCATTCACTACAAATTTTGTTTTCTCTATTTTTTTCTTTTGTAATTCTAATGCATTTAGTAAAGCTGCACTACTAATAATCGCAGTACCATGTTGGTCATCATGCATTACCGGAATATTCATCTCCTCTCTCAAACGCTTCTCAATATAAAAACATTCAGGCGCTTTGATGTCTTCTAAATTAATTCCACCAAAAGTGGGACCCAATGATTTTACAATCTCTACAAATTTATCTGGATCGGTTTCGTTAATCTCAATATCGAATACATCAATGTCGGCGAAAATTTTAAACAAGACTGCTTTTCCTTCCATCACAGGCTTACTTGCTTCCGCTCCAATATTTCCTAAACCCAATACCGCAGTTCCATTGGTAATAACACCCACTAAGTTTCCCTTAGCAGTATATTTATAGACATCAGCTGGATTATTCTTAATCTCTGTACAGGGGATAGCCACACCTGGACTATAGGCCAATGAAAGGTCTTTTTGGGTCTTAGCTTCTTTGGTTGGGATTACTTCAATCTTACCTGGACGACCACTAGCATGGTATTCCAAAGCCTGTTCTCTTCTTAAATTTTCTTTATTGGTTTTATCTGACATGCAATAGTTTTATAACGAATGTTAGTTTTTATAGAATACAAAGCTACAAAATTCCTAGAATTGGTTGATTTTGGGGTATTTAGGCCTCCAAACTCACTCCTAACCAGGCCATCATGCCTACGCCGTGGGCAATAGCACGTTCGTCTACATTAAAATGAGGGGTATGTACATTATGGACGATGCCTTGCTCTTCATTGCGTACTCCCAGTCTAAAAAAGCATCCAGGAATCACTTGAGAATAGTAGCCAAAATCTTCAGCGCCCATTCTTTTCTCTGTTTCTTCTACATTTTCGGCACCCATATATTCATCTGCTAATCTCCAAGCAGCTTCGGTAATTTTTGGTTCGTTGTCTACCGTGGGATATCCTACATCCACTTTGAAATCTATTTCTGCCCCAGTAGCAATAGCAATACCATGTGCTTGTTGCACCATTAATTTATGTGCTTCAAAACGCCACTGCTCGTCCATGGCTCTAAATGTTCCCATTAATTTTACTTCACTTGGAATCACATTTGTTGTATGTCCACCTTGAATAGAACAGATAGATAATACAGAAGGATTTTGTGGATTTCTATTTCTTGAAATAATAGATTGTAAACTGGTAATTAATTGTGCAGCTACTAAAATAGTATCCACTGTTTGATGTGGTGTTGCTGCATGTCCACCTGGACCTTTGATGCTTACATATAATTCATCTGCACTAGCCATCACTCTTCCTTTTCTAAAACTTAATTTCCCATAAGCTAATCCCGGATGCACGTGTAATCCAACAATACCTTGTGGTGCAGGATTTTGTAGTGCACCATCTCTAATCATATAACTCGCTCCACCCGGATTTTTTTCTTCACCAGGTTGAAACAATAATTTAATAGTGCCTTCAAACTCTTCTCTTAAGGACCATAAAATTTTAGCAGCACCTAACAATATAGTAGTGTGCACATCATGACCACAAGCATGCATTACACCATCTTTGGTAGATTTATAATCGATATTATTTTCTTCTAGTATAGGCAATGCGTCCATATCTGCACGAAGTGCAATGACTCTTTTAGTTGGATTTTTTCCTTCAATAATACCAAGAACCCCAGTAGTAGCAATCACTGTAAATGGAATTCCAATGGCTTTTAATTGTGCTTGTACATATTTACAAGTTTCAAATTCTTGATAGCTTAATTCAGGATGCGCATGTAAATGTCTTCTGATCTGAATATTTTCAGCTGCAGATTGCGCTGCTAAGGATTTGATTTTTTCTAGTAACATACTCACGCTAATTAATATTGACCATTAATAATTTGATTTACTATCTGCCATTTGAGCACCTGTCACAATCGCTACTCCAGCACTACATCCAATTCTTGTTGCTCCAGCATCAATCATTTGCTTAGCAGTTGCGTAATCTCTAATACCACCTGATGCTTTAATTTGAATTGCTTCTGGCAAATGCTTTCTAAATAATTGAACCGCTTCCACACTTGCCCCTTTCTCTGCATAACCAGTAGATGTTTTTAAGTAATCAATCCCAGCAACACCATAAATATCACAACATTTAATAATCTCTTCGTCTGTTAACACACCAGATTCAATAATTACTTTTATTTTCTTGCCCTTTGATCTTACAATAGGCATGATATGATTGATTTCATCTGCAATAGCCATCCAATCTCCATTTTTAATAGCAGATATATTGGCTACCACGTCTAATTCATCTGCACCATCCACCATGGCTAATATCATTTCAGCAATCTTTGCTTCTGTGGCACTATAGCCAAAAGGAAAACCAATTACTGTGGCTACTTGCACATTTGTTCCATGCACTAATTCCTTAGCTAATTTCACAAAATTAGGAGGCACACAAACTGCTGCAAATTGATATTGCTTTGCTTCTGAACACAATTTTTGAATATCCGCTACTAAACAAGTAGGTTTTAAAATTGTATGATCGATATATTGATTAATTTCCATGACAAGCTTTATATTTCTTCCCACTTCCACAAGGACAAGGATCATTACGACCAATCTTAGGACCTACTTGAACTGGTGTTTGTTTAACTTCAGAAGGATCGTTATAAGTTGGACCTGATGACAGTTCGTCATTTCTGTTAGCACTCAATTTACTTAAATCTGTTTTTTGTTGCTTACCCTCTTTCACATTAGATCCTTCCAATGGGATATGTGCATGGCATAAGAACTGTACTAATTGGTGATTGATTGATAAATCCATTTTTCTGAACATTTCAAAAGCTTCCATTTTATAAATTACCAATGGATCTTTTTGCTCGTAAGTAGCTGTTTGAACCGATTGTTTTAAATCGTCCATTGCTCTTAGATGTTCTTTCCAAGCATCGTCAATTAAACTTAATGCAATAGATTTCTCCGCTTGCATTGCTAAAGTCAATCCAGAAGTACTCAAGTTCTTTTCTAAATTCACTAAAACATTAAATACAGTTTTATTGTCACTCACTGGTACTATTACATTTTCAATATGTCTTCCCTGTGTTAAACGAATATTCTTAAATACAGGAATACTATCCTGCATGATTTCTTTTTTCTTGTAATCGTAATGTGCGATTGCTTCTTGATATACAGCTTCTACTATAGCATTGTCATTGTTTTTGTTGAATTCTTCTAATGTAATCTTTGTATCTAATCCAACTTGAACAATTAAATCCAATTTGAAATTGTCAAAATCGTTGGCAGCTTTATGTCCTAATACCAATCCTTCAATCACTTGGTAAAAAGCATTATCAATATCCAATGCCAAACGCTCCCCAAACAATGCATGACTTCTCTTTTTGTAAATCACTGCTCTTTGTTTGTTCATTACATCATCATATTCTAACAAACGCTTTCTGACACCAAAGTTGTTTTCTTCTACTTTCTTTTGTGCACGCTCAATAGATTTAGTGATCATGCTATGTTGAATTACTTCACCTTCTTTGTATCCAGCAAAGTCCATCACTTTCGCAATTCTTTCACTACCAAACATTCTCATTAAATCGTCTTCTAAAGAAACAAAGAATTGAGAAGATCCTGGATCACCTTGTCTTCCTGCTCTACCTCTTAACTGTCTATCTACTCTTCGAGATTCGTGACGCTCAGTACCCAATATCGCTAAACCTCCAGCAGCTTTTACTTCTGGACTTAATTTAATATCCGTACCTCTACCTGCCATGTTAGTGGCAATAGTTACTGCACCTGTTAAACCTGCTTCTGCAACTACTTGCGCTTCTTTGGCGTGTTGCTTCGCGTTTAATACATTATGTGGAATATTTTGTTGACGCAACATTCTACTTAATAATTCACTTACTTCTACAGAAGTTGTACCCACTAATACTGGACGACCTTGATCTCTTAATGCTTGAATGGCTTCAATCACCGCGCCATATTTTTCGCGCTTTGTTTTGAAGACCATGTCTTGCTCATCAATTCTTACTGCAGGTATATTGGTTGGAATAGATACCACATCTAATTTATAAATGCTCCAAAACTCTGCTGCTTCTGTTTCTGCAGTACCTGTCATACCACAAAGCTTGTGGTACATTCTAAAGAAGTTTTGCAAAGTGATGGTTGCATATGTTTGTGTAGCTGCTTCAATCTTTACATTTTCTTTTGCCTCAATGGCTTGGTGTAAACCATCTGAGTAACGACGGCCTTCCATGATACGACCTGTTTGCTCATCTACAATTTTTACTTGTCCTTCAATCACCACATACTCTACATCTTTATCAAATAAAGTGTAGGCTTTTAGTAATTGATTCACCGTATGAATACGATCAGCTTTAATGCTATAATCGTTTATGATAGTTTCTTTTTGTGCTAATTTTTCTTCTGCACTTAATGTTGCACTAGTATCAATGGCATTTAATGCTACACTGATATCTGGTAATAAGAAGAAGTTAGGATCTTCTCCAGCACCGGTGATTAAATGCAAACCTTTATCTGTTAATTCTACTGAATTATTTTTCTCGTCAATATGGAAATACAATGCTTCGTCTACCAACGGCATTTCTCTTTGTTGATCTGCCAAGAAATAGTTTTCAGACTTTTGCAATTTCACTCTAATACCTGGCTCACTTAAATACTTAATTAAAGCACTGTTCTTTGGTAAACCTCTAAAAGCTCTATACAATGCCAATCCGCCATCTTGTGGATCATCGTTACCTTCAGCGATTTTCTTTTTGGCTTCAATTAAAAATTGGCTGGTTGCTTTCTTTTGAGCTTCAACTAATTTTTCAATTCTTGGTTTTAAATCAAAGAATTGTTGCTCTCCTGTTTTATGTCCTATTGGACCTGAAATAATCAACGGTGTACGCGCATCGTCGATCAATACACTATCCACCTCATCCACCATGGCGAAATGATGTTTTCTTTGCACCATTTCTTCTGGCGTATGCACCATATTATCTCTCAAATAATCAAAACCAAATTCGTTATTAGTTCCGTAAGTAATATCTGCACGATAAGCATTTCTTCTTTCTTCAGAATTAGGTTGATGTTTATCGATACAATCTACTGTTAATCCCAACCACTCAAATAAAGTACCATTCCACTCACTATCTCTTTTTGCTAAGTAATCGTTCACTGTAACTACATGCACCCCTTGTCCAGCCAATGCATTTAAGTATGCCGGTAAAGTAGATACCAATGTTTTACCCTCACCCGTTGACATCTCGGCAATCTTACCTTGATGCAACACTATACCACCAATTAATTGCACATCATAGTGCACCATATTCCATGTCACTGGTGTGCCAGCTGCTTTCCAAGTAGTTTGGAAAACCGATTGATCTCCTTTAATGCTTATATATTCTTTTTTAACAGAAAAAGTTTTATCCAATTCTGTTGCGGTAGATACCAACTCTTCGTTATCGGTAAATCTTCTTGCAGCATCTTTTACCACTGCAAAAGCTTCTGGCAAAATTTCCCACAAAATAGATTCCAAAGACTGGTCTCTATCTTTTCCTAATTTGTCAACGGTTTGATAAATCGCATCACGACCCATTAAATCACTTAATGGTAAGGCGTCTGCTTTAGCTTGCTCGGCAGCAATTTGTGCATCAATACCTTCTAAATGTTTTTTGATACGCTCTTTAAATTCATTTGTCTTATTTCTTAAGGCATCATTACTAAGTGATTTATAGGTCTCAAAATGTCCATTGATCACACCCACTAAGTGTTGGATTTTCTTAACGTCTTTCTCACTTTTTGAACCACCGAATAGCTTACTAATAATTTGCAACATAATCTGCTCTGTTTTTGACCTGTTTTGAGGGCCTTAAAGGTAAGCATTTGAGGGCAGTTTGGCCATTTTCGGGCCCTATCAATATAAAAATTAACTTGTAGCCCCTTAAAAGTTGAAAATGGACGAAAAAATTATACCTTTGCTCGCTTATAAAACACAGATATGGCTGGACAATTAAAAGAAGTAAGAAATAGGATAAAAAGTACCCAGGGTACGCAGCAAATCACTAAAGCTATGAAAATGGTAAGTGCTGCTAAATTACGTCGTGCTCAGGACGCCATCACTCAAATGAGACCATATGCCAATAAGTTACAAGACATGTTGAGCAATATTGTGGGTAGTTTGGAAGGAGATATCAATTTAGCCCTTGCAGAAACTCGCCCGGTGAACAATGTGTTATTGATTGTAATCACTTCTGACCGTGGTTTATGTGGTGGATACAATGCGAATGTGGTTAAATTAGCCAAAGCAACTATCACTGATAAATACCCTACTCAAAAAATTACTATCTGGAACATTGGTAAAAAAGGATACGAGAGCTTAAGTAAATCTGGTTACAATACCAATGCAGATTATAAAGATATCTTCTTGGACTTGAAATTTGAAAATGTTCAAGTAGCTGCCAAAGCTGCCATGAATGCATTTGCTAATAAAGAGTTTGATGCGATTGAAATTATTTACAGCGAGTTTAAAAATGCTGCTACACAAGAGTTCAAAGCAGAACCATTCTTACCTATTCCTAAAATCAGCGCTGCGGCTAACAAGAAAAAAGTAGACTTTATTTTTGAACCAGAGAAAACTGTTTTAGTAAATGAATTAATGCCTAAGATCTTAAATACGCAATTATTTAAAGCAGTATTAGACGCAAATGCAAGTGAGCATGGCGCAAGAATGACAGCAATGGATAAAGCAAGTGAGAACGCAAACGAATTATTAAAATCATTGAAAATATCTTACAACCGTGCAAGACAAGCGGCTATTACGACTGAGTTAACTGAAATCGTAAGTGGTGCAGCTGCATTAAATGGATAAGCAATACCCATATGGAAATCAGTCAAATTATTCCTCATATTGAAGCCTTGATCTTCGCAAGTGATAAAGCCTTAAACGCTAATGATATCACTGAATTAATTAATAATGCTTTTGGATTTTTAGAAGAGCGTATTACATTAGATCAGGTTGAATCTGCCTTGAATGGTATTCAAGAGAAATATGCCACTGAATTTTATCCATTTGAATTAAAACAAAGTGGTGGAGGATGGCAGTTTTTAACCAAGCCTTCTTTTCATTCAACCATTGCTCAATTAAATGGTGACAAATTTTTAAAGCGTTTGTCCAATGCTGCTTTAGAATCTTTAGCCATCATTGCGTACAAACAACCTATTACAAAGGGAGAAGTTGAAGCCATCAGAGGCGTGAATAGCGATTACTCTATCCAAAAATTATTGGAAAAAGAATTAATTGTGATCAGTGGCCGTAACGAAAACCTACCAGGCAAGCCATTGGTATATGCTACTTCTAAAAACTTCATGGATTATTTTGGAATTAATACCACTGATGATCTTCCAAAGATTAAGGAAGTATTGGCCGACCAAATTGTAGAAGCTACAGTGATCAAACCTGAAGATTTTACCGATAATAGCGGTTTTGAACAAATCGCTGATGCAAACGAAGAGGCTCGCGATCAAGAAGAGACTCCAAATTTACCTGAAGACGAGGCATAAATTGTATCTTCGTGGTATGAATGCAAGTTTATCCTACGATCAATTAAAACAAGCTGCAACTACCTATGGTACACCCTTGTATGTGTATCATGCCGAAAAAATTGCACAGCAATACCAAAATTTATTTAATCATTTTGATGCTACCACTACACGCATATTTTATGCTTGTAAAGCTTTGACCAATATTCATATTTTAGATGTGGTTAAAAGAGCTGGTGGAAATATAGATTGTAGCTCTATCAATGAAGCTAAATTAGCTTTACATGTTGGCTTTGCACCAACACAAGTTTTGTATACTAGTAATAGTGTGAGCTTTGATGAAATTGCAGAAGCAGTGAGCTTAGGTATTTATGTAAATATTGATAGCTTATCTAATTTGGAAAAATTTGGTGCTAAGTATGGAAATACCTATCCAGTAGGCGTTCGAATAAGACCAAATATTATGGCGGGCGGGAATTTGAAAATTTCTACTGGACATGATAAAAGTAAATTCGGAATCCCTGTAACTGAATTAGCTACATTAAAAGAAATTCAAGCGAAATACAATATTAATATCTCAACGCTTCATATTCATACTGGAAGTGAGATTAAGGATGTTAAAATATTTTTACAATCTGCAGAAGTGTTTGAACAAATGCTTCCACATTTTCCTTCTGTCAATGTATTGGATTTTGGCGGTGGATTTAAAGTGCCTTATCAACCTAATGAAAAAGGAACTGACATGGCATTATTAGGTGCAGAAGTAAATAAAGTAATAGCAAAATTATCTGCGCAATTTGGAAGAGCATTCACTGCATGGTTTGAACCAGGAAAATATATAGTAAGTGAGGCAGGATTTTTTATAGCAACAGTAAATGTTTTAAAACAATCAGGACCTATTCAATTTGTAGGAATAGATACAGGATTGAATCATTTGATTAGACCCATGTTTTATGACGCTTACCATCATATTGATAATTTGAGTCATCCAGAAAAACCTTTACAAGCATATGCAGTGGTAGGTAATATTTGCGAGACAGATACATTTGCTTGGGACCGCTCCATCCCCACTATTGAAGAAGGTGATTTCTTAGTATTTTATAATGCGGGTGCTTATGGTTATGAAATGGCTAGTAATTATAATGCTAGATTCAAACCAGCACAAGTATTAGTTGAGCAAGGCGAAGCCAAGTTAATCAGTAGAAGAGATAACTTTGAAGACTTATTGCACTTACAAGTGCCTTTAACTAAATAGAATGATTGAGATTAAACATATCACCAAACAATTTGACACTAAAATAATCTTAGATGATATTAGTGCGCAATTCAAACCTGGTATATGTAATTTAATTATTGGTGCTAGTGGTAGTGGTAAAACAGTGTTGACTAAGTGTATTGTAGATTTAATTCAAGCAGATAAAGGAGAAGTGATTTTTGATGGAGCAAATTTAAGCTCTATGACAAAAGAGGAAAGAAAAGAATTGAGAAACAATATTGGCATGTTATTTCAAGGTAATGCCCTATTTGATTCTTTGACAGTGGAGGAAAATGTAAGATTCCCTTTGGATATGTTTTCAGACTTGAGCATGAATGATAAATTAATCAAAGTAAATCAAATTTTATCTAGGGTTAATTTAGAGGGGGTAAACAATAAATATCCTGCCGAATTGAGTGGTGGTATGAAAAAAAGAGTTGCCTTGGCAAGAGCGGTGGTGATGGAGCCTAAATATCTTTTCTGTGACGAGCCCAATTCTGGCTTGGATCCGCAAACTTCAATGGTGATTGATAAATTAATTGAAGAACTTACTAAAGAGTATAATATTACCACCATTGTGGTAACGCACGATATGAATAGTGTGATGGAAATTGGTAATTATATCTTGTATTTACACCAAGGCAGAAAAGAATGGGAAGGATCTAATCAGGATATTATTTACAGCAAGAATGAATTATTGAACAAATTTATATTCGCTTCTGAATTTTTACAAGACGCCAAAGCCATGAGAATGATGGAAGGCGAAAAAAAATAAACCTATGAAAAAAATATTAACAGTATTATGTAGTTTGGTTGTTTTAAGTGTTGCTGCGCAGTCAGATCCAAATGCTCCTTATTTAAGAGACAAGAACTTCCCTATTTTTAAAATGATCACAATAAATGGCAAAGAAATTACTAATAAAGATCTGCCAAGATACAAATATCAAATGATCATCATTTTTAGTCCAGATTGCCCCCATTGTGAACACGAAGCCACTGAGTTAAATAAAAATTTAGATAAGTTTAAAAATGTATTATTTATATGGGATAGCTATAAAGATTTGACAGCTATTAAGAACTTTGCTGTTAAGTACAATTTTGTGGGCAAACCCAATATTATCATTGGAAGAGACCCTGAATTTACCCTTCCTATCTTCTTCAGACCTACCATGACCCCTTTTGTAGCCATTTATGAGAATAATAGGTTGATAAAAGTGTTCGAAAAAGGGGCAGAACCTGCCGAATTACTTAAAATTATAGGCGGTAAATAACTAACTTTGCCCCGGAAAATGATCATCTTATAAAAATATATACCTCTTATGAAAATTACAGTAGTTGGAGCAGGTGCAGTAGGCGCAACATGTGCAGACAATATTGCTCGTAAAGAATTAGCTAGTGAACTAGTTTTATTAGACATTAAAGAAGGCTTTGCAGAAGGTAAAGCACAAGACATGATGCAGACAGCTGCATTGCTTGGTTTTGATACTAGAATTTCTGGTAGCACAAACGATTATTCTAAAACTGCTAATTCAGATGTAGTAGTCATTACTTCTGGCTTACCTCGTAAACCAGGTATGACAAGAGAAGAATTAATTGGCACCAACGCAGGTATTGTTAAAGGTGTTTGTGAAAATATTTTAAAGCATTCTCCTAACGCTATCATTATTGTAATTAGTAACCCAATGGATACAATGACCTATTTAGCATTGCAATCTACTGGCTTACCTAAGAATAGAATTATTGGAATGGGCGGTACTTTAGATAGCGCTCGTTTTAAATATCAATTAAGCACCACTTTAAACTGCAGCCCTGCAGATTTAAATGCATTGGTAGTAGGTGGTCATGGTGATACTACTATGATTCCATTAATCAAACACGCTACTTGGAATAGCATTCCAGTAACTAAGTTCTTGAATGCTCAGCAACAAGAAAAAATCATCGCTGATACCATGGTGGGTGGTGCAACATTAACAAAATTATTAGGTACTTCAGCTTGGTATGCACCAGGTGCAGCAGGAGCTGCATTAGTTGAAAGCATTGTTCGCGACGAGAAGAAATTATTTACTTGTTGCGTAAGCTTGAATGGCGAATACGGTCAAAAAGATATCTGCTTAGGCGTTCCTGTAGTCATTGGCAAGAACGGTTGGGAGCAAATTGTAGAAATGGACTTATCTGCTGACGAGCAAGCAGCTTTCAACAAAAGTGCCGATGCTGTTAGAAGCATGAACGATGTTTTAAAAACATTATAATATTCCCCAATGAGTCTCCCAAAGGGGACTCATTGATGTAAAAAGAGCCTCCCGTCGGAGGCTCTTTTTTATTGATAATATTGCATGGCTTTTTCTGCGATAAAATGCAAGTCTTGTTTTTTCATACAAGCAAAATGTCCTTGGGGACATTTTTTAGTGCCATATTTAGAGCAAGGCTGGCAAGATAAATTAGGTACCATGGCATTGTAAAACATTTCTTGTCCATTTTGCAAATCTGATATTGCATAATAAGGTGCTACTTGCAATAAAGGGCTGGTTGCCCCCCAAATGGCAATGGTCTTTTTGTGAAAAGCACAAGCTACATGTAAAAAACCGGTATCATTAGAGATCACCATTCTTGCCCCTTTTACTAGTAAAGCAGATTCATGTAAATTAAATTTGCCACAGGCATTGTATATTTTAAAAGAATCTGTACCAGACACTTCCTCTCCTTCTATAGTATCTTCTTTTCCACCAATGAGTATAATGGGTACCGGTATTAAAGCGCACAATTCTTTTAATTGTTCCACTGGCATTCTCTTGGTAGAATATGAAGCCCCAATCACTAATGCAATATAACCTGCTTGATGGGATGTTGGAATGTCATTACTTTTTAAACTAATAGTTGCAGGAATAAAATAATCCATACCCTTGCCATCATTTTGCACCCCTAATTCTTTTAAGGGATCCAAACTTCTCTCTACAATATGTGTATCTGGTAAAAGATTAATACCAAACCTAGTGAGTATCCATTTTTGAAGGGATAATTTTTTATAGGTGTGCGAGGGAATGCCTAAAGCTTTTTTAATTCTAAAGGTTCTAAAATTATGATGCAAATCAATCACTTTGTCAAACCCAACTGCCTTTAGTTCGGCAATCGTTGCAGCTAAATTTTTATCATGATAATGAAAATGATCAATATAGGGATTGGCTTCTGTAACGGCTTTTAAAGACTTCTTGGTCAAGAAATGAATTTCTACTCCAGGGATTTGTTCTTTAGCACAACGAATAGCTGCGGTAGTGAAAACAATATCACCAATGGAAGAAAGTCTTATAATTAAAAGGCGCATATGAATTCTTAACCGTAATAAGTTTAAGGCAATGGATTATCATGCTCTAAATAATCCAAATCTTTATGAAAAGTTTCTTCTGTAAATACAAAAGCAATTAAGGTAATACCCATTACAATTGCACCTGTTAAAATACCACTTTGAACAATGGTCCAACCCATGTTCTTTTGTAAAATATCTAAAAATAAAAAATTAATTAAGGGTAATGCGCCTCTTACCATATTTGGAATGGTGGTTGCTGCTGTAGCTCTCAAATTAGTACCAAATTGTTCTGCTGCCATTTGATTAAAGATAGCCCAATAACCTGTGCTAAATCCTAAGAAACCACAAATGGCATACATTCGATCATCTGAATCATTGAAGGCACTAAAAAATAATATCATGCCAATAATATTCAATGTATAAAATACTAGTAATGCTTTCTTACGGCTTTTAAAATATTGACTCACATAACCAATGACTAAATCTCCAGTAGCAATACCAATGTAAGCAAACATAATAGATCTTCCAGAGTCAATTAAATTTTCTCCATAATTAGCTGTGGCAAACTTATTACTATAATTTACTAGTACACCAATTACAAACCAAGTTGGCAAACCAATTAAAATAGCTTTGATGTATTTAGAAAATCTTTTTCCATTATTTAAAAACATCAAGAAATTACCTTTTTGAATGTTCTCTAATTTTGCAGATTCAAACATGAATGATTCTGCCACTCTTACTCTTAAAATTAACAAGAAGACTCCTAAGCCTCCACCTATTTGATAACACAATCTCCAATCCTTGGTGTATTGAAAAGTAAAATAAGCAAACACTGCCCCAAATAATCCAATACCTGCAACCATGGATGTGCCTATACCTCTTTTATTTTTTGGTAACATCTCTGATACCAAAGTGATACCAGCTCCTAATTCTCCTGCTAATCCAATTCCTCCAATAAAACGGCAATACGCATATTGATCAACATTTTGTACAAAAGAAGTTAAGATATTGGCAACTGAGTATAATAAAATAGACCCAAACAATACTTTTAATCTTCCTTTCTTATCTCCAATCACACCCCAAAGAATTCCACCTATTAACAAACCAGACATTTGCCAATTTATAATATGCGCGCTATCAACAATAATAGTTTCTAATGTAGAACCAACTGCTAATACACTGGGCTGTCTTACAATCGTAAATAATAATAAGTCATATACATCCACGAAATAACCAAGTGCAGCTACTAATACTGGTAAAGACCAAAGTTCAATTTGTTTTTGTTGATTCATCTTACGCTTTTTTAGAACGGTGGGTAATCATTTTTAATATAACAGGTGCGGTAGTTATAAAAACTATGCCTAATACTATAACTTCCAAATGTTTTTTCAAATCAAATTGGAAATGCTCCAATATCCATGTTTGTAAGAAATGACCTCCAAACACCATGCTAGTAACCCATATAATACTTCCTACTATATTATTATACATAAATTTTTGCTTATCCATATTTACAATACCTGCCACAATAGGAGCAAAAGTTCTTACAATAGGAATAAAACGCGCTATTATTATAGCACGACCTCCGTGCTTTTCATAAAATTCTTGTGCTTGAACCAAATATTTCTTTTTGAAAAACAAATTTTCCTTCCAATCAAACATAGTTGGACCCACTTTTTTACCAAAACTATATCCAACATAATTACCCAATATGCCAGCCACAGAAATACATGCTGTAATGACCAATAAATTAATCCATTCATTATTAGATGGAATCAGTTCTGCAGCCAATGGGCCCGCATAAATACCTGCTACAAATAATAAACTATCACCGGGCAAGAAAAAACCTGCAAACAATCCAGTTTCTGCAAATACTACAAATAAAATTAACCACAATCCACCATGTTCAATATAAAACTGTGGTTGTAATAACTGACTCCAATGAAAAACTTCAAGTAATGTTAGCATAACAATATATTAAGACTGTTGTGGCGTTTCTAATGAGCCCTCCCATTTGCTAACTACAGAAGTAGCTAAGCTATTTCCCAAAACATTGGTTGCAGTTCTAAACATATCGCAAAAATGATCAATCGGTAAAATTAATGCAATGCCTTCTGGTGGAATATGAAACATCGCACAAGTAGCGGTAACTACAACCAAAGAGGCTCTTGGCACACCAGCAATACCCTTACTGGTTAACATTAATACCAATAGCATAGTTAATTGAGTACCCATGTCTAAATGTATTCCATAAGCTTGTGCAATAGCTAAACTTGCAAAAGTCATGTACATCATACTACCATCTAAATTAAAAGAGTAACCTAATGGTAAAATGAAAGAAACAATTTTATCCTTACAACCAAAGCGCTCTAATTCTTCAGTTAATTTAGGAAAAACGGCTTCGCTGCTAGTTGTGCTGAATGCAATCACCAAAGGACTAGAAATATGTTTTAATAAAGAAGGAATTCTTTTACCTAATATTAAAACTCCCACACCTAATAACACTATCCATAACACCCCAATACCTATTAAGAAATACAATAAGTACTTTCCATAAAATTCAAAAACTGCTAAGCCCTTTGTTGCAATCACTGCTGCAATAGCACCAAACACACCCAATGGTGCGAAGTTCATTACATAACCTACCATCTTTAATATTATATGCGCGATGGTATCAAATGCTTTGATCAATCCTTTGGCATGATCTCCCATCGCAGCAGCTGCTACACCAAAGAAAATACTAAAGATGACAATTTGTAATATTTCATTATTGGCCATGGATTCAATCATGCTTTTTGGAAAAACATGCTCCACGAAATTCATTAGACTAAAAGCTTGGGTCTTACCCATTAAGTCTTTTGCCCCTGTCATATCTGCATTTGACAAAGCAATACCTTCTCCTGGTTTAAAAATATTCACTAACACTAAACCAATTAATAAACTCATCAAAGAAGCCGAAATAAACCATAACAAAGCCTTACCTCCAACCCTTCCTACTGTTTTAATATCTCCCAATTTGGCAATACCCACTACCAAAGTGGTAAACACCAAAGGAGCAATAATCATCTGCACCAATCTTAAAAAAATGGTGGTCAATAACTTTAAATTCTTGGAGAAAGATTCTATGCTTGTTGCAGACTGCGTCTCGTGAATATAGTATCCCAAAATAGCGCCTGCTATCATGGCGATAACAATATAGAAGGTCAGTTTATTTGATTTTTTCATAGGCCTGTTAGTAGTGCAATATAAGACTAGATTTTCATAAAAAAGGCGAAGGGAATTGCGAAAAAAGTGCTATTTTTCAACATAAATTGATTTAAAATCAAACCAAACATTATGAGTTTATTTAGAAAAAAGGATTTGACTGCCATGCTTGCTCAAGCAGAAGATGGTGGTAAAGGACTTAAGCGTACTTTAGGCGCAGGTAATTTGATTGCATTAGGTGTAGGTGCCATTATTGGTGCTGGCTTATTTGTAAGAACTGCTGCTGCTGCAGGACAAGCTGCTGGTCCTGCTGTTACCATATCATTTATAGTAGCTGCAATTGGATGTGCATTTGCAGGTTTATGTTATGCAGAATTTGCTGCCATGATTCCTATTTCAGGAAGTGCTTATGCTTATTCTTATGTAACAATGGGCGAAACAGTAGCTTGGATTATTGGTTGGGCATTAATTATGGAATATGCTTTAGGTGCTGCTACAGTTTCTATTGCTTGGAGTGAATATTTAAACAAGCTTTTTGGAGGAGGCATTCCTTATGAATGGAGCCATTCACCTTTTGAAAGCATTACAGATAGTGCTGGTGTATTACATCATGGTATCATGAACGCACCTGCATTAACTATCCTTTTATTATTGACTTTATTGTTAATTAAAGGAACACAAGAGTCTGCCATTGTAAATGCAATTATTGTATTTATTAAAGTAGCCATTGTATTATTATTCATTTTTATTGGATGGAAATTTATTAATCCTGCAAATCATACACCTTATTTAATTCCTGCAGATCAAGCGCCAGTAGTGGACGCATCAGGCAAGGTTATTGCAGATTATTCTGGCGTATTCAAACATGGCTGGGGCGGTGTATTAGGTGGTGCTGCTATTGTGTTCTTTGCCTTTATTGGTTTCGATGCAGTATCTACTGCAGCCCAAGAAGCTAAGAATCCAAAAAGAGATATGCCTATTGGTATTTTAGGTTCTCTAGTAGTGTGTACTATTTTATACATTTTATTTGGTCACGTTTTAACAGGTGTAGCAAATTGGAAAGACTTTGTTGATCCATTAAAAGGTCGTGAAGCTTCTGTAGCATACGCTATTTCTACTTATATGGCAGGATACGGTTGGTTGGCCACTGCAGTAACAGTAGCTATCTTAGCTGGTTTCTCTTCTGTAATTTTAGTAATGTTAATGGGTCAATCTCGTGTATTCTTCTCTATGGCGAATGACGGATTGTTGCCAAAAGTATTCTCTGATTTACATCCTAAGTTTAGAACTCCATATAAATCTAACTGGATCTTATTTGTTTTTGTAGGCGCTTTCGCAGCATTTGTACCAGGCAGTGTAGCAGGTGATTTAACATCATTTGGTACTTTATTTGCCTTTGTATTAGTGAGTGCTGGTGTTTGGATTTTAAGAGTAAAATCACCAGAAATGGATAGACCATTTAAAACACCATTGGTTCCATTGGTACCAATTTTAGGTGCAGTTATTTGTTTAGCAATGATTTTTGCATTAGATGCACAAACATTGAAAGTAGCATTTGGCTGGATGGCTTTAGGTTTGGTAGTATACTTTGTATACAGCCGTAAACATAGCAAATTAAACGAAGGAGCTTAATACCTCTTTTATTATAGGAATAGCCAGACGATATTGTCTGGCTATTTTTTTTGCCTTATTTTTGCAGACTTAAAAGCACTACTTATGGGAAGGATATTTGAAGTAAGAAAAGCCACCATGTTCAAGAGATTTGACCGTATGGCAAAACAATTTACTCGTATTGGTAAAGAAATTGTGATTGCTGTTAAAGCTGGCGGACCTGATCCAGATTCAAACCCTGCTTTAAGAAGGTGTTATCAAAATGCTAGAAGTGCAGGTATGCCCAAGGATAGAGTGGAAGCAGCTATTAAAAGAGCAATGGGTAAAGACACTTCAAACTATGAAGAAATTTTATACGAAGGATATGCACCTCATGGTGTGGCATTATTAGTAGAGACAGCTACAGATAATCATGTAAGAACTGTTGCCAATGTGAAAAGCCATTTTAACAAAGGAGGTGGTGCTATGGGGAATAGTGGTAGTGTAAGTTTCCAATTCAAAAAGATGGGTGTATTTAAATTAAACCCAGACGGATTAATCATAGATGATTTGGAATTAGAATTAATTGATCATGGTTTAGAAGAGTTAGGAGAAAGCAATGACGATAATGGTAATCCAATTTTAGTATTAAGATGTGCGTTCGTAGATTTTGGTAATTTGCAAAAAGAATTAGAGGCTAAAAAAATAAATGTAATTAGTGCTGAATTTGAATGGATACCGTCTACTACTGTCCCTGTAACAGATGAACAAGCAGAAGACATCAGTAAATTAATTGAAAGACTAGAAGAAGACGAAGACGTAAACAAGGTATTCCATAACATGGGTTAATTCTATTCTGCCATCATCTCATTAACCACTTTAATTATTTCTTCTGTATTAGGTTTAGAGAAGTAATCACCATCGCTTGCATAAGCTGGACGATGTGCTTTGGCACTTAAGGTTCTTGCAGCTACATCTAGGTATCTATAGCCACCTTGAATTTCAATTACCTGTTGGAACATATAAGCACTTGCGCCACCTGGCACATCTTCATCAATAAATAAAATGCGATTGGTCTTTTTCAAAGAAGACACAATCATATGATTGATATCAAATGGTAATAAAGTTTGTACATCTATAATTTCACAATCGATGCCCATATTTTGTAAACGTTCTGCAGCATCTTGAATAATTCTTAAAGTAGAGCCATAAGAAACTAAAGTAATGTCTGCACCCTCTTTCAAAATTTCTGGTTTACCTAAAGGAATAGTAAACTCAGTAATATTTGAAGGCATTTTTTCTTTTAATCTATAGCCATTTAAGCATTCAATTAATAACGCTGGATCATTACCTCTTAATAAAGTATTGTACATGCCAGCTGCTTGTACCATATTTCTTGGCACACATATATACATACCTCTTAAAGAATTAATAATCATTCCCATAGGCGAACCACTATGGAAAATTCCTTCTAATCTATGTCCTCTTGTTCTAATAATTACGGGACTACTTTGCAAACCATTACTTCTATAATGCATTGTTGCCACATCGTCACTCAAGGTTTGTAATCCGTATAATAAGTAATCTAAATATTGAATTTCAGCAATAGGTCTTAATCCTCTTAAAGCCATACCATGTGCTTGACCCATGATAGATTGCTCACGAATACCTGTATCAAAAATGCGTTCTTCTCCATGCTTGGCTTGTAAACCAGCAAAGCCCTGGTTCACGTCACCAATATTTCCCAAATCTTCTCCAAAAGCAAACACTTTAGGATTGCTGGCAAATAATTCATCAAAATAACGATTCAATACTTCATAGCCATTCACCAAAGGAGCATCTGTAGCATATTGTACAGACTCTACTGATACATTTAAAGTGCTTTTAGGCCCTTCGTCATACAAGTCTTTAGCATAATAAGGGGACTCTGTTGCATGATAATTTGTAATAAATGTATTAATGGCTGCTGCATTTGAATGATGAGGTAAAGTTTCTAATACTAAATGCACCATTCTAAAAATATCTCTTTTTAATGGCTCTTTGTTATTGATTAACTCTGCACAAATTTGTTCAATCAAAGCCCAGTCTGCTTCATTAATATTGGTTTGTACTAATTGAATAGCCTCTTGTACTTTTTCTTTAATAGGTTGATAATATTTATCCCAAGCAGCCTGTTTGGCTAATCTAACTTCTTGTTTAACCTCTATCTCTAATTGATTTAATTGCTCTTCGGTAGTTAATTCATTAAAGATTAACCATTCTTTCATTTTTTTATTGCAATCCCATTCACGCTCCCACTCTAATCTTTCAGAAGACTTATATCTTTCATGACTTCCACTAGTGGAATGTCCTTGTGGTTGTGTTAATTCTTGTATATGAAACACTACAGGCGTATGCGTTGTTCTTGCATAATCAATTCCCACTTCAAAAGTCTCACACATGGCTGCATAATCCCAGCCTTTTACTTTGTATAATTGTATGCCATTAGTGCCAGATTCTTTTTCAAAACCTTTCAAGGCTTCTGATATAGATCCTTTTGTAGTTTGTAATTCTGTTGGAACAGAGATTCCATAACCATCATCATATACAAAAATTACTAAGGGCACTTGTAATACGCCAGCTGCATTCACCACTTCCCAAAAATGTCCTTCAGAAGTACTTGCATCTCCAATTGTACAAAAACATACTTCATCACCATTTTTACTTAAACCTGTAAAAGAAGACAATACGTCTACCTTTCTAAAACACTTGGATGCAAAAGCTAATCCCAAGGCTCTTGCCATTTGACCAGCTGTAGGTGCAATGTCTGCAGTAATATTAAATTGCTCGGTTAAATTATTCCACTCTCCATTTTCTTTTACAAATTGCGTAGCAAAATGTGCATTCATATTTTTTCCACCACTAAATGGATCGTTGATAGTATCGGAATACAATTGAGAAAAATAGGTTTCTACATTAGCAATGCCTAATGCAAACATCATGGTTTGATCTCGGTAATAGCCACTTCTAAAATCTCCTTTTTGAAAGTATTTGGCCAATGCAACCTGAGCCACTTCTTTACCATCCCCAAAAATGCCAAATTTGGCTTTTCCTGTAAGCACTTCTCTACGACCTAATAAACTTACTTCTCTACTTAAAAGCGCCACTCTGTAATCTGCTAGAACAGAGCTGCGAAATGCTTCAAAAGACAGCATGTCGGCATTATTTTGGGCTTCTAAATGGGATTCCATGGAACAAAAATAAGGTGCAAAAAGCATAAAAAGCCTATTCTTAGATAAAATCAAATAATTAGGGTTTTTTTGATAATTTTACCTCGAAAAAGCAATCCTATCTTATATGAAAAAACTGGCATTTATACTATCTTTTATCTTGATTTTGACCGGATTACAAGCACAATCAGAAATCAAATTTGACAAGACCAATCATAATTTTGGAAAGATCAAAAAAGGGATCAATAAATCGGTTGTTTTTACCTTCACCAATACTGGAGCTAAGCCTGCTGTTATAGAGTTCGCGCAAGCAGAATGTGGATGTACCACGCCAGAGTATAAACAGAATCCAGTTTTAAAAGGTCAAAAAGGAAATATCAAAGTAACTTATACTGCTCCTTTTAGTGGTGTTTTCAAAAAGAATGTAACTGTTAAATTCGCTGGCATTAAAACTCCCATTGAATTAACCATTGAAGGAGAAGTAATATTGAAGTAGCATGATCCAGATTAGCCAGAGAGGTATGGACATGCCCTCTTCGCCTATTCGTAAGCTTGCAAGCTATGCAGAAGCAGCTAAAAAAGAAGGCGTAAAAGTTTATCACTTAAATATTGGACAACCAGATATTGAAACACCTTCAATAATGTTGGAGGCTGTTAGAAATGCTGACATGAAAGTATTGGAATATACAGACAGTGCAGGCATATTAAGTTTCAGAAAAAAATTAGCAAACTATTATCAATCCAAGCAAATCAAGATAGATTATAGCGATATCTTAATTACCATTGGAGGTAGTGAAGGTATTTTATTTGCTTTTATGGCATGCTTAGATGCTGGAGATGAGATTATTGTACCAGAACCATTTTATGCCAACTATATTGGTTTTGCGATGTCTGCTGGTATTAAAATAATTCCCATTACTTCTACTATTGAATCTGGTTTTGCTTTGCCTCCAATAGAATCTTTTAAAGCTAAAATTACGCCAAAGACCAAGGGGATTTTTATTTGCAATCCCAATAACCCAACAGGTTATGTGTATAGTGAAGAAGAGTTATTGCAGATTAGAGATTTAATTAAAGAAAAAGATTTGTATTTATTTTCTGACGAAGCTTATACAGAGTTTAGTTATAAAGGGAAGGTAAAAAGTACCCTTACTTTAGAAGGAGTGGAAGATAGAGTAATCATGATTGATACTTTCTCGAAAAAATATTCTGCATGTGGTGCAAGAATTGGAGCATTGGTGACCAAGAATAAAGAAGTGATAGAAGCGGTGATGAAATTTTCACAAGCAAGACTGAGTCCTCCAACTTTAGAACAAATTGCGGCAGAAGCTGCTTTAAGTTTGCCATCAGATTATTTTGAAGCAACTAGACAGGAATATGCGAATAGAAGAAAAACATTAATTAGTCGTTTAGAAAAAATGGAAGGGGTTTTTTGTCCAGCACCCAGCGGGGCTTTTTATGCCATGGCTAAATTACCTGTTGAAGATACAGATGCTTTTTGCCAATGGTTATTGACCGATTTTAGAAAAGACAATACCACTATTATGCTAGCCCCAGCTAGTGGATTTTATACCACTAAAGGATTAGGCAAAAATGAAATTAGATTAGCTTATGTCTTAAACGAAAAAGACATTCATGCAGCAATGGATTGTTTAGAAGAAGCATTGAAACAGTATCCTTACCGCTTATCCAATTAATTACCTATTTAAGCTTATTTAACAATTGTTTCATCTTATTTTTTTTGATAAAAAATAAGCATTAATTAATTTTGCGGCGTTATGGTTCGGGTTTGGTTTAACCATAGCAAGCAATCGTTAACCGTCCCTTCGTTTCCACGAGGGGACTTTTTTGTATATTTGAGTATTCATGAAGCATTTTTTACTAGTTTGTTCAATTTTTTGCCTTTTTGGGAACCCCTTATTTGCACAACAAAAACAAGTATTACATTATAACCAGCTTTGGTACGCTTATAATAATAATTCAAGACTTTCAGAAAGATGGGGCATCTGGATGGACATACAGAACAAAGACAAATCTGAATACCTACACAATTTTGATGTAAAAGAAAACACCCTTGGGGGCATCTATTATTTAAAAAATAAAATGAAGCTTACTGGAGCATTCACCTATATACAATCTTACCCCAATGATCTTTTACCCGATTTTTATGCTCCAGAATTTCGTCCTTGGCAAATGCTGCAATGGAAAACCAATTTAAACTCCACCAGCTTTGCGCATTGGGTAAGATTAGAAGAACGATTTAAAACCAAAACCATTAATGGTAACCAAATAACAAATGATTTTGATTTTAGTTACAGATTAAGATATAATGTTTTTATAGAAAGACCTATTACTGTTAAGAAACACGAAAAAGGTGCATTGTCTTTATCCATTGCAGAAGAAATATATTTAAATTATGGAAAAACAATTGTGTACAATACTTTTGATCAGAATAGAATTTTTGGCGGTTTATTGTATTATTTTAATACACACGATTACTTGCAATTTGGGTACACTAATGTTATTCAACATCAATCTAGTAAAGATCACTACAAGGCCATTGATGCTATTAAACTTACATTCTTTAATAACTTAGATTTTAGAAAGAAAATAGTATCTAATAAATCATAATATTATTGTACCTGGATAATTTGCTTCTTGTAAATTATATCACCAGTGGCTGTTAATCCTACAATTTGAATAGTGTAGTTGGTTGCATCATCTGCTGTATAAAATTGCACAGATGCTTTTCCTTTCTCGTTGGTGTATAAATGGCCATTCCAATAAATAGTTGGTCGGTGGTCTTTAAAATTTCCATTCTTTATCATTAACTGATCGTATTCAGGTACTACAAAACCAGGTGCCATGTGATAAGATTTTGGATAGTATTGAATAGTGCCGTATCCTTCTATTTTATTTCTAAAATTAGACACACGATGGGTATTAATGATAATTACTCCATTGGCAGCTCTAGTGCCATAATAAGCAGCTTCTGGGCCTCTCAACACCTCAATAAAATCTACCATATCTGTGGTAATTCTAGAAATTTCAGAGAGTACTGGACTACTATTAAAAACAGGACCAGGATCACCTGTATTCCCTTCATCTAATACAGGCACAGAACCTCCTGCCATCATCACGCCATCTATAATTAATAAAGGTTCATCTTTTTCGCTAATAGTGAAACTAGTTACCCCACCTAAAGTAATAAAACCAGATCTTAAATGTAAACCAGGAATAGTAAGTATTCCTGCACTAGCATCTGTATTACCAATTTTTTGCAA
Organism: uncultured bacterium; assembly: GCA_963923775.1. GTDB lineage: Bacteria > Bacteroidota > Bacteroidia > Chitinophagales > Chitinophagaceae > Sediminibacterium. Next base: position 15,931 of record CAWULX010000002.1, on the reverse strand, counting down.
AGATTCTCCAGTAACTATCTGTGAGAAATTACTAACTCTTTTACTAGTATTATAACTATTAGATTTGATAGAAGATTTTACAGTAACTGTTTGCAACCATTCTTTACCTGTTCCAATTAATATATCAGGGGAATTTAATTTTTGATACAAAGGATCTATCTCTTCTCTTGGAATATATTTTTTCAAATTAGCAGGAGTATAGAAACTGGGGAAATTGGCATTTATTTCCATTTTGATTTTCTCATTTAGTTTATACCCCTTTGAATCTGTTACTTGAATAGTGAATGGCAGACTATCCACTACCACAGGCAATCTAAATCCAAATTGACCATTCACATCTGTTGTGGTGGCATCAAAATAATTTAATTTGCCTTTAGCATAAATAGTAATTGTTCTTCCAGACATAGGCAAGTTCTTTTTATTAAAAACAGCCCCTTTGATATCCGTGATAGTAGTGTCTATAGGTAAAGACCATTGAGCATAATTTTCTAAACTTGAATCAGAAGATTTGGAAAAGTTTTGTCCCAAGAATTGAAAAGGCTGTGTGAGTACCTGTAAATTTCTTACCAGTGCATTACTATCTAGATTATCTAATTGCGTATTAGTATAAAAATTATTACTAGACCCATAGATGGATGCATTATTTACTGCAATACTCAAAGATGCCAAACTAGGTCTTAACAAAGAATCACCACTTAATATGGTCGCCTCTACTAAATCTCTTTTACCAAAAACAGGCTTCTGAGTTTGAACAAAAAGTTCTTCTTTATCTCTTGCAATATATATACTTCTCTCACTGATTACTTCTTTTTGTTCATTGAATAGTAATAATTTGGAAAGACCTTTAGGAAAACTAGTTTTAGGAATACTTATTTCATACATGTCTGATCCCTCGCTAGCAAAACATAAGCTATCTTTATTCATACCCAACAAATAAGAAGTATAGCCCTTTCTATATATAGAATCACCTTGTGCAATGACAATTTTAAAATAGTTGGGACTTTCTTCTTTAATAGAAATTTGACTGGCATATTGATTCACAGCTGGTAATGGCCATGAGATTTTCTTGCCATTATAATTAATCACTGCAAAATATCGATGGCTTTTAGAAACAAAAAATTGGCACTTACCTAAACCGTATTTTGCTTCGGTGGTAAACCAAGTTTCAATGGTACTATCCTTGCTATCAATAATATAACCTTCCACCGCTATTGGCTGATGTAGGCTATTCATTGCTTTAATGCCAATTACTGCATTGGTTCCGGCAATCAACTGGCCCCCTTCTGGGAATACTTCTAATTGAGGATTACCACTAGCAACAACTTCACTTACTGTATTAGCCCTCGCTATTGCAATAGTTTTTGAAGCTAGTTTTGGATTAATAATATATACTGGTATAACTAATATTGAAGCAGTATCTCTTTTAACCATACCAGCTGTATACACTCTAACCCAATACTGCCCTTCTCTAAATTTTTCTGAAATGGTAATTTTAGCCTCTGTTTTCTCTGAAGGAACATTCAATAAAATTTTTGAAAACACTGAGTCTTCTTCGTTCACAAGATCTACATATAAAGTTTGACTATGTTTATAATATTTGTGTGAAAGATGATTAATTAACCATGCTTTTAACCAAAGATCTTCCCCTGCAAGAAAAACATTTTTATTGGTTTGCACCATTAGTTTTTCGCTATACTCTTTTCTTAAATTTTTAATAAATCTACCTGCGAGACTATCAATGCGCTCAATACTTTTCTGTGCTTGTACAGAGGAACAAGTTAAAAGCAAGCAAAAAAGGATGATTGTTTTGGATAATCTGCTCATCTTAGTTAATTGTATACTAAAGTTAAAAGCTTGTGCTTAAATTTTTAACAAAAAGGGATGAACGGAAATAAGAATTACTTAAGTTTAGGTATAAAATTTATCCATATGAAAGCTAGATTTCATTTTTCCATTTTTTTAATGGTATGCTTAATTCAGTCAAGTCTTTTTGCACAAATTCCACCTGCTCCCAACCGCAATGCAGGAGAAGGTCCCTATACACAATTAATTATTAGAGGAGCAACCATAATCAATGGTACGGGAGCTCCTGCTTTAGGACCAGTAGATATAGTGATTGAAAATAATAGAATTGTGAAAATTGTTACTGTTGGTGCCGAAGGTGCGAAAATTAATCCAGCAAGAAGACCCAAATTAGCAGCCAATGGAAAAGAGATAGACGCTACTGGCATGTATGCACTCCCAGGATTAATTGATATGCATACACATATTGGAGGGGTTGAACAAGGTACCCCTGCTGAATATGTTTATAAGCTTTGGATGGCACATGGTATCACTACCGTTAGAGATGTTTCTGCAGGAAATGGCTTGTCTTGGGTATTAAGTGAAAAGAAAAGAAGTGCTGAAAATAAAATTATTGCACCCAGAATATACGCATACACTGCTTTTGGACAGGGTTCTAAAAAAGAAATTATCACCAAACAAGATGCCATTGATTGGGTAGACGAGAATGCAAAAAATGGCGCAGATGGAATTAAGTTTTTTGGTGCAGCACCAGAAATCATGGACGCAGCCATTAGAGAAAATAAAAGATTGGGCTTAAGATCTTGTGCACACCATGCTCAAACAGATGTAGCAAGATGGAATGTATTGAATTCTGCAAGAGCAGGTATGACTAGCATGGAACATTGGTATGGTTTACCAGAAGCTCTATTTGAAAATAAAACAGTACAGGATTTCCCATTAGATTATAATTATACTAATGAACAAAGCAGGTTTGAAAACGCTGGTAAGTTATGGAAACAAGCTGCAGCTCCTTATTCTGACAAATGGAATAAAGTAATGAACGAATTAATTTCATTAGATTTTACTTTGGATCCAACATTTAATATTTATGAAGCTAATAGAGATTTAATGCGTGCTAGAAGAGCAGAATGGCATGATGATTATACCCTGCCCTCTTTATGGCGTTTTTACGCACCTAGCAGAAATTCACATGGATCTTATTGGTTTGACTGGGGAACAGAACAAGAAATTGAATGGAAAAACAATTACAAATTATGGATGAGCTTTATCAATGAATACAAGAACAGAGGTGGTAGAGTGATCGCAGGATCTGACAATGGCTTTATATATCAAACCTATGGCTTTGGCTTTATCAGAGAATTAGAATTATTAAGAGAAGCAGGGTTTCACCCTTTAGAAGTAATAAGATCTGCAACCTTATATGCTGCACAAGCATTAGGTATGGATAAAGATTTAGGAAGTCTAGAGCAAGGTAAATTAGCGGATATTATTTTAGTAGACCAAAACCCTTTAAAAAATTTACAAGTTTTGTATGGTACTGGGGCTATCCGTTTAGACCAAGAGGGAAATACTAAAAGAGTGGGCGGTATAAAGTATACCATTAAAGATGGTATTGTATTCGATGCAAAACAATTATTGAAAGACGTAAAGAATATGGTTGATAAAGCAAAAGCAGATGAACATTTTGTAATAAAACAACCAGGTGTAGAATAGTATAACAACACTATATGCTTATTAAGTTAATCAAGAATAGATCTGATATTGGCGCAGGCACCAGAGGATCTGATATGGGTATAGATGCTATTGAAATTGCTGCCATAAACGCTGGCAATGATTTTTTTAATAGACATGCATATGAAGATGTAGAAACCCATAACGAAACTATTTATCAAAAGAATACCAATAATTTTGCCAAAAGAATTGAACATGTTGCCGAGCAATGTGAAAGAGTAGCAAAAGCAGTAAGTAGCAATTTGATTGTAGGCAACTATCCTATTGTTTTATCAGGTGATCATAGTGCTGCATTAGGAACCATTAGTGGTATTAAGTCTGCTTATCCTCATGCTAAAATAGGTGTCATATGGTTAGACGCCCATGCAGATATACACTCTCCTTTCACCTCTCCTTCTGGCAATATTCATGGCATGCCCTTGGCTGCAGCACTGGGTTATGATAATTTAACATACCAAATTAACCAGCCAGATGATGCCACTTTATTACAATGGTATAAAATGAAGAATATTGGTATAGAAGGGGCTAAAATTCTTTCAAAAGACTTAATCTATTTTGGCTTAAGAGATTACGAAGAGGCCGAAGAAAAAGTCATACATGATCATGATATAAAATTTTTTAAAGTTGAAGAACTTAGATTTATAGGATTGAAAAAATGCGTACAAGATGCTATACAATATTTAAGTACATGTGAAATTTTATACATAAGCTTTGATGTTGATTCCATGGATTGTGATCGAATTTCATATGGTACAGGTACACCCGTTCCATCGGGATTTACTCCTGAAGAAATTATTCAAATCATACAATTATTTCAAGCTACTGGGAAAGTAAAATGTATTGAATTCACAGAAATAAACCCACTACTGGATAACAAAGGAAATAAAATGGCAGAGACAGCCTTTGAAGTCTTAGATAAAATAACCCCTACTATTTAAATATACTAAAATAAATAGGCCCCGCAAATGCGGGGCCTATTCTATATAGTTAATTAACTATTGAACTAGTCAACATCCCAGAAAATACGAGTAGATAATGGGTCGATAGTACCTTGAGCGTTTACATTCGCACCATTAGAACCTAATTCAGTTCCAGGGTAGAATAAACGAACTGGTCTTCTTGCATCAGTTACGTAGTTCTTAGATTGAGGAGTTACAGGGAAACCGTTTTTACGGTATTCAGACCATGCTTCTAAACCATTGAAGTTTGCTAAAGCCAACCATTTTTGGTAAGCGATTGCTTTTAACTTATCAGTAGAAGCAGTATAGTCTACTAAATCAACTCCGCTAGCTAATAATCTTGTTGCATCAGATGCAGTTGCACCTAAAGCTCTATAAGATTCTTTCACACCAGCTTCAAAGTATGATTGAGCAGTACCTGTTAAATTAACACTTGCACCATAACGTTGCTTCGCTTCAGCTAAGTTTAAGTTTACTTCAGCAGAAGTTAAGATGATGAAAGGCTTGTTATAAGCACCTTTAACCAATACAGATGGACCAGGAGCAGAAGTAACAGCTGGTAAGAAACCAGAGCTAGATCCGAAAGGTATACCTACATAGTTAGAAGCAATTTCTGGCTTAGCACTCACACCTGGGTTAGCAGGATCTTCGTTACCAGCAGCATACATTAAACGCTTCATACGAACTGTATCACCTGTATTCTTTAAAGTATTTACAGTGAATTCAGTAAAACGAGGCCAGTTATTGTTTGCTCTTCTAGCACCAGTTTCGCTATAACCATATGTATCATAGAAAGGATTGATTTGACCAGCAGAAGGAGTATAACCAGGGTTAACACCAGCATCAGCTGTTGTTAAGAAACCAGAACCTTCAGCAATTGTCTTATTCAATTCTGCAATGATGTAAGCATCTCTTCCGCTTACTCTAGACTGACGCATTAAAATACGTAATTTCAAAGAGTTAGCGAATTTGATCCAGTTAGAAGAACTTCCTTTGAATAATATGTCAGAAGCTGTAAAAGCACTTGGGATAGCATTTGCTTTCACATCTGCGATTCCTGCGTCTAATAAAGAAATTAATCCTTCATACACTGCTTTTTGATCATCAAACTTAGGTGCTAATTTATCTACACCTTTTAATGCTTCAGAGAAAGGAATGTTACCATATAAGTCAACTAATTTTTGGTAGTTGAAAGCTTGCATGATTTTAGCAGGACCTTTTGCAAAGTCTTGACCTGCTGCTTTTGCATTATCAATTACATATTGGTAGTCGTATAAGTTATCATACGTACCATCCCAATAGTTAAAATCACCATTAGTGAAGTTGTAAGCAAATAAAGTAGTACTGATGATATAACCATTAGACTGTGTCCAATGACCAGACCAGAACATACCAGTTTCATTTACACCTACCATTGAAGCGGCAGATGTATTGATAGCGTTCGCTAATACGTACGCTGGAGTCGCTGTTGGAAGTGCGTTAGGGTTGGTATTGACATCTAAGAAGTCTTTTTTACAACCTGTTCCCACAAGTACCAAAAACGCTGCGATATATATTTTGTAAAGTTTCATATCTGTATATTTTTAGTTGTGGTGATTAAAATACAAAGTTTACGTTGAAACCGTACTGACGCACTGGAGGTGTTTGTAAGGTATTAGAAATACCTAAACCATTACCTGAAGTGTAACTGAATTCTGGGTCAGTGTACATGTTTGCCTTGTCTACGATTGTAAATAAGTTTCTTCCGTATACTGCAACATTCGCTGCACTGAAGATCTTAGATTTTTTTACCAAGTTAGCTGGTAAAGAGTAAGACAAGTTAACGTCTCTTAATTTAATAAACCATCCTGGAGTTACGAAGTTTTCTGCAATCAAACGGTAGTTGTTCACCCAAAGTGCATACTCTGGTTCACGAACTTTGATTGATGTATTTGCAACTTCTTTACCTGCAGCATCTAAATAGTATGAATTAGCAAACACTTGGTCTAATCTGTTTTCAGTCCACTTACCAGAACCAGTAAATGTCATTTGACGACCTAAGTCAGCATACATAACGTTACCACCACGGTATTCAAAGTTGAAAGAGAATCTGAAATCTTTATATGAAACAGAAGACCCTAAACCAACCATATCACGAGGTAAAGTACCACCACGATTAGTTAATGCAGTATTTTGAACTGGGTAACCAGTTGTTGCATTAACTCTTCTTAATGTATGGTCAGCATTCCAGTAGTATCCGTTTGTTTTCAACATTGGGAAACGCTCTCCTAAAATTACGTTTGATGTTGCATAAGAATATCCACCGTAAGCAAATGCTGTAATACCTGGATATAAGCTTACTACTTGGTTATCGTTGTAAGAGTATTTAACATTCGCATCCCACTTAACAGCTGTGTTACGTAAGATTTGAACTTTTAAATCTGCTTCATAACCAAAGTTCTTCACTTCACCCACGTTAATTAACAAGTTAGAGAAACCAGTTGTGTTAGGTACTTTAACTGATAATACTTGACCTACTGAAGATTGGTTATACCATGCTAAATCTAAGTTAACTCTGTTTTTGAACATGCTGAACTCACCACCCACTTCTAATGCAGTTACAAACTCAGGCTTTAAGTTAGCATCAGGTAAAGTGTTACCTACTGTTAAACCTACGTTAGAACCATAAGGGAAGTTAGCACCGTTAGCAAATGCTAAATCCAATCCATATAAAGGAATGTTATCGTTACCGTTCTTGTTATAAGAGGTACGTAATTTAGCATAGTTCAAAGTATTGCTCTTTAAACTTGGGATCGCATCTGTCAAAATGAATGACAATGCAGCACCATAGTAGAAATAAGAATATTGATTTGTTGCTCTTGTTGGCTTGAAGAAACGTGAAGTCGCATCATAACGACCTGTAACGTTCAAGTTCAACCACTCCATATCTTTTAAGTTAGTGTTCAAATCGGCATAGTAACCAAACTTACGCTCAGTTGTGTTTGCTTCAGAACCAGATAAGTTACCTTGTCTGTTTGCGATATTGTACACATCAGGTACAACTATAGAACTAGAAGATACAGAGATAGATTTAGTATAACGTTGGTATAAGCTATAACCTAAAGTTAATTTGTTTTGAACGATACCTAAATCTTTAGCCATTCTTGCTTGGAATTCGTTATTCAATACATTTTCAGTAGTTGAATAATCGTTCACAGCACCTAACACATCAGAGATCGCACGGTAGATACCTGGGTAATCATCTTCATGTGTATATGGTTCAGGAATATAAGCGCTTTTCTTAGCCCAATCAGAGTAAGTGAATTTCTCAGTTGTGTTCTTACCAGTACGAGAGTTATTCATAATACCTAATCTGTTATATAAGCTCAACCAGTTTGTTGCTTTATAAGTCAAATCAAAGCTTCCAGAGAAGTTTGCATCCTTATATCTAGCACGGTTGATATCCTTATTAAAGTAAGGGTTGTTATAGTAATCATTGTAATAACCATTTGGGTTAGCGAACTTATTGGTTCTCCAATCTCTCATAGTGGTTAAATCTACCCAAGAAGCAGTATTGATGATATCGTTTTGGAAATCAGAAGTTGTTCTGTCATAAGCGATTTGAGTATAAGCTGCATTAAAAGTAGTTGATAATTTACCATACTCTTTTGTTGACTTTACACGTACACCAGTTCTATCACTTACATCACCTGGAACGATACCATTGATTTTTTGATTCTCTACTGATAAGTAGTAGCTACCAGTTTCATCACCACCTTGGAAGCTTGCTTGGTTGTTTACAGAAACACCTTTGTCAAAGCTTCTACGACGTACATTAGGTACATCAGCATAAGGGATAATTAATTTGCTGCCATCTTCCAATACTCTACCAGCAATACGTTGGCTGCCATCATAAGCATCACCATATTGTTGGTTTTCGTAAGGTCTCCAGTTTTCTTTAGCACGGAATACAGGATCTGAGTTATAACCAGCATCACCATAGTTATATGGATAATACTGAGAACCAGAACCATATTTGTTTTGGAAAGAAGGTAAGAAGCTGATGTCCTCAAAGTTTGTTGAGTTAGAGAACGCAACTTTTAATTTACCTTTTGCTCCTTGCTTAGTAGTAATTACCAAAGCACCGTTTACACCCGCAGAACCATACAAAGTTGCAGCTTGACCACCTTTTAAGATAGAAACGCTTTCAACGTCTTGTGGGTTAATAGTTGCTAAAGCAGTAGAGGTAGTTTGCATACCATCAATTACTACTAAAGCTTCGTTGTTACCAGTTAATGAACGGTAACCACGTAATACTACTTTTACAGCAGGATCAACGCTATTGTTTACAGTATACACCGCTAAACCAGAAACCTTACCCGCTAAGGCTTGAGTTAACTGAGGAGAACGACCTACTGTAATTTCGTCGTTAGATACTTTTGCATAAGAATATCCGATTTCTTTTGCTTTCTTACGGATACCTTGAGCGGTAACAACTACATCATTTAATGCGTCAACTTGACGATTCAAAACAATGCTTAAAGTTGCAGAAGCAGCTTTCACTTCAGTAGAAGCGAAACCAGTTGCACTTACTTGCAAACTTGCATTTGCAGCAGCATTAATTTTGAAGTTACCATTTGCATCAGCTACAACCGCTGATGATTGACCCTTAACTTTAACTGTTGCATAAGCTACAGCAACACCTTTGTCGTCTTTAACCGAACCAGTTACAGAACGAACCTGAGCATTAGCAGTTGCAAATACTAAAACAGCTAAGAAGAGTGAGGTTACAATTTTCTTCATTTGCTTTTTGTTTTACTTAAGCCTCTAAATTACAACATTTTAGGCTATATGTTAATAATTAGTTAACGAAAAATTATTGAAAAAATAACATTTGTTAGCTATATCTTTTTAAAAAACTGAAAATGAGCTATTTAAGCGTACCCATGCCTCCATCCACCGATAGAATTTGGCCTGTGATCCAGCTGGTTTTAGGGCTTAAAAGGAAGGCTGCCATAGCCGAAATATCCTCGGGCTGACCCACTCTCTTTAAAGGGTGCCTATCTGCATTAGCCTCCATTTTTTGATCAGAATTTAACAATGCAGCTGCAAGAGGTGTATTAGTAAGTGAAGGCGCAATAGCATTCACTCTAATTTTTGGGGCTAATTCAGCAGCCAAAGATTTAGTTAATCCTTCGATAGCACCTTTTGATGCTGCCACCAAAGTATGAAAATTTAAACCTAATTGCACAGCTACTGTGGAGAACAAAACAATAGAAGCTTGTTCTGCATTTTTTAATGCATGCAGTGCAGCTTGAATTACTTTAATCGCACCTACAACTTGTAAATTATAATCTGTAAGAAAGTCTGAAGCTTGTATTCTAGCAAAAGGTCTTAAAGAGATGGCTCCTGGACAAAACGCAATGCCATCAAGCTTTTCAGGTAAAAAAGATAAATCTATTTTTTCGTCTAACACATTTAAAGCATGAAAACTAAGGTTAGGAAAATTAGAAATTGATTCGTGCGTATTATAAGTTGCAAAAACATGATGTCCTTCATTCACTAATTGATCTACTAATGCCCTTCCAATACCTGAAGAACCACCTACTACTAAATAATTTGCCATGATTTTTATTTTTTATTCTTAACAAAAATCAACTAATAAAGTTTGCAACTTTTTAAACTATATCCTAAGGAGTCCTGCTTTTGACAAAGCATTGATGGGCTTATTGTCCCAGAATAATTCAAAACCTTCTAATCCTGCAGCTTGATAAGATGCTTTTATTTCTGCAAGAGTTAATCCATTGGAAGAACCAACGCTTAATTGTGGTAAGATTTGTAAAAACCATTCCCCCTGTTTTGGATCAATAGAAATAGTGAAAGATGCATTGTTGGCTTGAAATTGCAATTGCATCTCTTCCCATTTATTTCCTTTTTTTGATTTTTGCACTAATGAACTTGTTGGCATAGTACCTATCCAAATGGTTTTATAATGTTGGGATGTAGAAAGTTCTGGTTCTTGAATTGCTTTTTGAATATAGTCTTTAGCAATTGTGGTATTTGGAACTTTAAAATCAAACCATTTTTGTAATGGAAAATCCAAACAGGTTCCATGCATATAATTAAAGAGTGCTTTCTTTAATCCAAAGCCAAATAATTCATGGTTTGCTCCAGTAGGATCCTCATGCTGAATATCATTATTAGCAAATGTCCCAATCTCTTCTGTTTGTTTTTTTACTTTATACGCTGCAGGATCTAAACCAATGGGGCTATGCGCCGTCATGGTGAACAAATGCCAGAAAGCAGATTGCAAAACCCCCGTTTCAAACATTTGTCTTACCATTTCTAAGGAATCAATGGTTTCTTGCACTGTTTGTGTTGGGAATCCATACATCAAATAAGCATGCACCATAATTCCTGCTTCAGATAAGTTTTTACTTACTCTCGCTACTTGTGCAACCGTAATTCCTTTTTGAATTAATTCCAACAATCTATCCGATGCCACTTCCAATCCACCACTTACCGCAATACAACCAGAAGTGCGTAATAATATACATAGGTCTTTTGTGAAACTTTTTTCAAATCTTACATTGGCCCACCAGCTTACTACTAATTTTCTTTTGATAATTTCTAACGCTAAAGCCTTCATTAAACTTGGTGGCGCGGCTTCATCTACAAAATGAAAACCTCTTTCTCCAGTTGCAGCAATAAGTTCTTCCATTCTATCCACTAATATTCCTGCTGTAAGTGGTTCGTAATTTTTTATATAATCCAAAGAGATATCACAGAAAGTACATTTACCCCAATAACATCCATGTGCCATGGTTAATTTATTCCATCTGCCATCACTCCATAAACTATGCATGGGATTAATTACCTCAATAGCTGAAATATATTGATCTAATAATAAACCTGTATAATCTGGTGTACCAACCTGTCCTTGTTTATAATCTGCACAAGAACTATTGTTGATATAAATGACTTCTCCATTCACTAGCGTAAAACAACGCTTTAAATTTTCTACCTTTTCTTTCCCATCTATATGATTAATCAATACTTCTAATGGTGCTTCTCCATCATCTAGTGTGATAAAATCATAAAATTCAAACACCCTTTTATCACTTAAAGATCTTAATTCAGTATTGGCAAAACCACCACCCATGGCCACTTTAATAGTTGGATAATATTTTTTAATCCATTGTCCACACCTTAATGAAGTATATAAGTTGCCGGGGAAAGGCACAGACAAACAAACTAGTTTTGGATTGGTCTCTTCGATTCTCTTTGATAATATCTTTATTAAAATTTCATCAATAAAAGTATAGGGTTGTTGTAACGCATCATATAATTCATCAAATTTGTTCGCAGACCTACCCAAGGATTCAGCGTACCTACTAAAACCAAAATGTTCATCAACTGTTTCTTGAATTAAATCACTTAGGTCTTCCAAATATAATGTAGCAATATACTTAGCCATATCCAATTTACCCATACTACCAAATGCCCATTTCAAATCATCAATTTGATTAAACCTATTGGCTTCAGCTAAAAATTTTCTAGTGCAAATGCTATGTGCTAATGTATTCTGCTTTCCTTGTAAAAATTGAATCACCTGATCAATAGTATGGATGTACTTATCTTTTAATGCAATTATTCTTGATGCATTTTCAGACAAAGTGATTTCTTTTTGTTCGATAGTTTCAAAAAGATGCTGAAGTCCTTGTTTATTAAATAAGGCCAATATTACTTCAATACCAAAATCTGCTTGAATAGTTGAAATATTTTTGGTATTAAAAAAACCTTTCAAATACGCAGTTGCAGGATACGGAGTATTTAATTGTGTGAAAGGAGGCGTTATTAATAAAACCGGTGCTGACAAATTCAAGTATTTATACAAAAATAAGGAAAAGCCTACTTAAACATGTCTTCCCCTTTTCTGGTATAAATAGCTAAAGTACCTGAAGAGGCAGCTAGTGCAGTACTCATAGCAGCTCCAGGTTGAAAATATTTTACCAATGCCACATCTTTTGGAAAGATATCCGCTAAAAATTCAGCATCTATTTGTTGTTCATCTAAATATATTTTTACACCAGCATCATCAGTGAATGTTTTAACCCTACCTGAAGTAATCACATAATTTCCATTCATCCCTCTTTCTATATACACTCCTGCAAATTTTCCTCTTAGATATTCCAATATGGGGAGGTTAGTTGCTGCAGGTGGATTATTAATAAAATCTAACATTTTTACATTCACCGTGTTTTTAAACATTCCTCTTGATGCATAACGATCATTCACTAGATAGACTGGAGAGGGTAATTTCTTCTTAACAGTAACCTGCTCTAAAGTAGTGGAATCATTTTGAGCAAATGTAGAAATGCAAACTGGTAAAAAAGAAACTGTAATAAATATTTTAATTAAATGCTTCATAGTTAAAGAAAATATAAGATTAATACACTGCCACTGGATAAGATAGATCAGGGACTTGTACAATTTTACTTTTAACATTGAACACTTCTTCAATCAATCTTTCATTGATAATTCGAATTGGGTCTCCATTAGCAATTAATCTTCCTTCGTTAAAAAAATATACTTCATCTGCATAAGCTAGTGCCCAGTTAATATCATGAACAATCATGATCACTACCAAATTGGAGCTAACAATAGATTTAATAGTTTCCAGTAAGTATTTTTGATATTGAATATCTAAATTATTTAAAGGTTCATCCAAAAACAAATACCTAATTTTATTTTCTTTGGACTCCCAAATTTGAGCCAAGACTCTTGCAAATTGAACCCTTTGTTGCTCACCACCACTAAGTGTTGTAAAATCTCGTTGGAAAAGATGTTGGATAGCTAACTTTTCAGAAACCTCTTGAACAATCTCATTGTCTTTTTTTGAAGGCTGAAATTCGAAATGCGGATACCTGCCCATACTCACTAACTCCGATACTTTTATCGGGAATGGGATATTATTTTGTTGACTTAAATAGCCTCTATATTTTGCCAATTCACTTAAATCAATTTCGTGAATTGCTTTTTGATCATAAAAAACAGTTCCTTGAGTAGCTTCCAATTGGCCACTAGCAATTTTCAACAAAGAGGTTTTACCTGAGCCATTGGGCCCCAGTATCATATGAATTTTGCCAGGCTCAAATTGGAGATGGATATCTTGAAGAATCTTTTTTCCTCTAATATTAAAATATATTTCTTCTAACTTAAGCATCAGAATTTATAAAAAATTGCTTTTTTAATAATATAATAAACACTGGCGCACCCACTAAAGAAGTAATAATTCCAATTGGAATTTCTGAAGGTGCTAATAATAATCTTGCAGCCAAATCGGCTAATAATAAAACAATCCCACCAACAAGCATAGATATTGGTAGTAGTTTCTTATGATCACTGCCTACAATTTGTCTAACAATATGCGGAACAATTAACCCAACAAAACCAATGATACCAATAAAAGAAGTGATTATTGCCACCATCAATGTATTTACGATCAATATTTTTCTTCTAAATTTTTTGATGTCAACGCCTAAATATATTGCCTCCTCTTCCCCTAATAAGATTGCATTGAGTGGCTTGGCAAATTGAAATGTTGAAAAAAACACTACTACAAAAAGAATTGAAACAATTAGAACCTGTTGCCAATTGGCTCCAGAAAAAGTTCCTAAATTCCAAAAATTAATACTTCTTGCTTGTGGATCTCTTGCTAAATAAGTCATAAAACCCATTCCACTTAAACCCAATGCATTTATAGCTAGCCCCACTAATAATATGGAAAGAATAGAAGTTTTTTGTTGACTTTTTGAAATAGAATACACTAAAAAAGTAGAAAACGTAGCGCCTATAAAAGCAAATAATGGAACAAGTAATGGACCTACTAATGATTTCCATTCAATAGGCAAATAAGCTGCCAATACAAAAACAATAGAAGCTCCAAAAGCCGCACCAGCACTAGTTCCAACAATACCTGGCTCTACCAATGGATTTCTAAATAAGCCTTGCATATATACACCAGATATGGCCAAAATACCTCCAGATAAGGCACATAATAAAACTCTAGGTAATCTTATTTGCAAGAAAACGCCCTCATAAATAGACGAGGGCGTTTTACCTTGAAGATAATGTGTAACAGCATCCAACATTTGCTGATTGGAAATGGAAACAGCACCCCATTGAATGGAAGCAATGGCCACTATTGCCAGTATACAACTAGCTATGATATAAATGGATGGCTTTCGCTGCATTATATTAATTACTATGTAAAGCTTTCATCAATGATAAAATATTCTTTCCTGATCTTGGTCCAAAATAAACCAAGTCGTGTTCTTCAAACCTAATAATTTTTTTATTTTTTCCTGCATTCGTTAATGCAACACCTGGAACACCAGCGATAAATTTATCCATTGATCCCATTTGATCAAATCCAAAATCCGTAGCAATAATATAATCTGGATTTGCGGCAGCAATAGCTTCAGCAGATAATTGTTTAGCACCTTTTGCATCATAGATAGCTGTTTCACCACCTGCTAGTTCAATCATTTTATCTCCTACTCCATGTCTTCCACTCATTACAAAATAAATATTGCTTGCTCTACCAAAATGAATAATCATCACTTTGGGTTTCTTTGTAAGATGTAACGCTTGTAAAGAATCTGCAGCGGCATTGATTGAAGCATCCATTTCTTTAATAATAGAATCTGCTTTTGCAGGTACACCATAAAAATTTGCTAATTCTTTTAATGTAAGTCTAGCACTATCAATAGTATTGGCAGATCCGAAGGTTTTAATATTTAATCCCACTTTTGTTAACTGAGGGATCACATTTTCTGGACCAATATCATTACTATGGATCACCATATCGGGTGTCATGGCAATGATTGATTCTGGACTTAAAGCCCTATGATACCCAACAGTCTTAAGTAATTTGGCACTATCTGGATAAGTGCTACTTAAATCTACTGCCACCAAAGACTTTCCTTGTCCTAATGCATATACCATTTCTGTAAGATGCTTGGATACACAAACTATTCTCATATTCCCTGGAGTCTTTTCTTCTTTATTGGAGAAACGACCGCAGCTTGATACTATTAGTAGTAGAAATGCAATATGAATTTGATTAAACTTTTTCATAAATTAAATTTAAGTGATTTAGAAAGTATATTTTAAATTAACTCCACCAAACACCATCGCATTTTTAGGAGCTGGTAAATAAGCGTCAGGCAATTGATTGGCAAAAACCATTAAATAATACTTTGTATTCGTCAAATTTGTTGCCCCAAGATAGATGTCTGTACTTAAATGGTTACTTATGTTTTTCTTGAAACCAACTTTACCATTTAACAAATTATAGCTAGTTGTATAAAAGTCATTCAAGCCTGAAATGGGGGTTTTGTCTTTATACTGTCTCTTATACACATCTCCGAGCCCACGAGACCTCTCTACAT
>CAWULX010000001.1:0-59676 GCA_963923775.1 uncultured bacterium | reverse complement strand
AAGGTGTGGTGAAAAGTAATCTTAGTGTTCCTAAATTTGCTTCACCTGATAACATATCAGCTGCTATCAGTGCGACTAATAAAGGCACATGAACTAGTAATAATTGCAATAAAATATAACAAATCAAATACCCATTTAACACCTTTCCATCTACTACTAAAGTGTTATTAATATCCTTCATTAAAAAGGCAGCATAAGACTCTCCATCTATTTTTAAGCCCATTTGAATCACCCAAATTAATGCTGCTATGGCACCAAAGGCAATATAGGTTCTTGGTCTTTTATAAATTTTATATAATTCTATTTGTATTATAGACCACATTTAGTTGGATTGAGATGTGATTTGTAAAAAATAATCTTCTAAAGAACGTTTTGATTCTAATGATACAATAGGCAATTCGGCAGACACTATATATTGATGTAATGCTGCAATTTTTTCAGTGGGTATTGATAAATAAATACCTTCTTCTCTATTTAAAACATATTGAGCAAATTCAGATTGGCTAATTTTATCTTTAGCCAAAACATCGTTATTGGTACTTAGTTTCATTAATGATTTTGATGGATCTAATAATGTCGCAGTTGGGCCCATGGCTATTTTTTTGCCTTGATGTATAATTAAAATTTGATGAGCCATTTGCTCTATTTCTGTGAGCAAATGAGAAGATACCAATATAGTCTTACCTTCTTCTTTAGCCAAGCTCTTAATTAAATGTCTAATATCTGCTATCCCTTGAGGATCTAAACCGTTTGTTGGCTCGTCCAGAATTACCAGTTCTGGTTGATGCACTAAAGCAATAGCAATTCCAAGGCGTTGCTTCATACCTAAAGAAAATGTTTGGGCTTTATCTAATGCTCTTTTAAACAATCCTACTTGCTGCAAAGTATGCTCTATTTGAACATTACTAATTTTCTTCTGACTTAGTTTGGCAAATAATTGTAAATGTTCTTTAGCAGTTAAATAGGGATACAAATCAGGTCGCTCAATAATGGCTCCCATTTTTTTAGCAACTTGATTTCGATGAGCGTTTATGTCTTGACCAAAAATTTCAATATACCCATTACTTGGATGAATTAAGGAGAGCAACATTCTTATGGTGGTACTTTTGCCAGAACCATTCTGACCTAAGAATCCAAATATCTCCCCTTCATTCACTTTAAAAGATAAATCCTTAACAGCTTCAAGACTGCCAAAATTTTTACTTAAGGACTCAACTTTTATGATAGACATACATTAATAACAAAAAGCCCCGAATTTAGTTCGGGGCTTTCATTGAATTTATTTGTATTGAGGAATCAAACCATTGGCAAGATCCACCATTTGTTTTAATCCATCTTCAGGTAAATTACCTTTTTTGAATTCTGCTAAAACATTAGGTAATTTATTACTCATCTCTAATAAGAAATGTGCTTCAAATTCTTTTACCTTGCTTACAGCAACTTCTTTCAATAAACCTTGCGTACCTAAGTAGATAATCGCAACTTGCTTTTCTACTGTGAAAGGAGTGTATTGAGCTTGCTTTAAGATTTCTACGTTTCTTGCACCTTTATCAATTACATTTTTAGTGGCAGCATCTAAGTCACCACCAAACTTAGAGAAAGCTTCTAATTCACGGTATAATGCTTGGTCTAATTTTAATGTACCAGATACTTTCTTCATTGATTTAATTTGCGCGTTACCACCCACACGACTTACAGAAATACCTACGTTAATCGCTGGACGAATACCTGCGTTAAATAAGTTACCCTCTAAGAAGATCTGACCATCCGTAATAGAGATTACGTTTGTTGGGATATAAGCAGATACATCACCCGCTTGTGTTTCGATAATTGGCAATGCTGTTAAAGAACCTCCACCTTTTACCAAATGCTTAATAGATTCTGGTAAATCATTCATATTTTTAGCAATCTCGTCATTGGCGATTACTTTCGCAGCACGCTCTAATAAACGACTATGTAAATAGAATACGTCACCAGGATAAGCTTCACGTCCTGGAGGTCTTCTTAATAACAATGAAACTTCACGATACGCAACCGCTTGTTTTGACAAGTCATCAAAGACAATCAATGCAGGTTTACCACAATCACGGAAGAACTCACCTACAGCAGCACCAGCAAATGGTGCATAGAATTGTTGAGGAGCTGGATCGGCTGCAGAAGCTGCTACAATAGTTGTATAAGCCATTGCACCATTCTCTTCTAATGTTTTCATAACACCAGCAATAGTTGATGCTTTTTGTCCAATCGCAACATAAATACAATAAACTGGTTGTCCAGCATCATAAAACTCTTTTTGATTGATAATAGTATCAATACAAATAGCTGTCTTACCAGTTTGACGGTCACCAATTACTAATTCACGTTGACCACGCCCAATTGGGATCATCGCGTCAATTGCTTTGATACCCGTTTGTAATGGTTCTTTTACTGGCTCTCTGAAAATTACCCCTGGTGCTTTACGCTCCAATGGCATTTCATATAAATCACCTTTAATAGGACCTTTACCATCGATAGGCTCACCTAACATATTAATAACACGACCCACCAAACCTTCTCCTACTTTAATAGAAGCGATCTGACCAGTTCTTTTTACTTTGTTTCCCTCTTTAATTGACTTACTATCTCCCATTAATACCACACCCACATTGTCTTCTTCTAAGTTCAATGCAATTGCTTTAACGCCATTTTCAAACTCCACCAATTCTCCACTTCTAACGCCATTTAAGCCATATACACGGGCAATACCATCACCCACTTGTAATACGGTTCCCACTTCTTCCAAATCAGCCGAAGCATTGAAATTACTCAATTGCTGTCTTAGTATTGCCGATATTTCATCAGGTTTAATGTCCGCCATAACTGTCTATTTTAATGTAATTGTTATTTTATATTTTACTTATAAATTCGTTATTCAAAAATTGCTTCTTAATATCTTTTAAATCTCTTGCGATACTTGCATCCAACAAATTGTTATTAAACTCTAGAACAAATCCTCCAATTAAAGCTTCATCAACTTTAGTAGTTAATTCAACTGTAGTGAACTGATTTGCAGATTTAACTTTTTGTTCGATAGATTTTTTCATCTCGTCACTCACAGCAACTGCTGTAGTTAAAGTAACTTGATGTATTCCTTTGATTTCATTGTATTGTTCTACAAACGCAGTAGCAATTTCTGGCAACGCGCTTTCTCTACCTTTCTTCACTATTAAAACAGTAAATGAATTAGTCAATGAACTCACTTTGTCTTTTGTAACCACTCCAATTATGCTATTTTTTTGTTCTGCCTTGATAATTGGGCTGCGCAAAAGATTAACAAATTCAGCGCTTGCTTTACAAACAGATTGAATATACTTCATATCTGTGTATACAGTTTCTAATTGATTTTGCTCTGTAGCCAAATCAATTAAACTTTTTGCGTATCTGTTAGCTAAACGTGCGTTAGACATGAATCTCTTTTTAATTTAATTTAACTTCTTCGGCTATTTGTTTGATATAGCTTTCTTGATCTGCTTTGTTAGATAATTCCTTACGCAAAACTTTTTCAGCTACATTGATTACCAAAGCACCTACCTGATTTTTAACTTCTACCATGGCAGCATTTTTTTGTTGTGCAATAGCAGCTTGCGCATCTGAAATAATTCTTTCATATTCAGACTTTGCTTTGTCTTTAGCTTCATTTACCATTTTCTCAGATGCTTCTTTAGCTTCTTTAATAATAGTTGCTCTTTCTTCACGTGCTTTAGCCAACAATGCTTCATTTTCATTTTGCATTGCAGTGATTTCTGCTTTCATCTTATCTGCCTTTAACAAAGCTTCTTCGATGCCAGACTCACGTTCATTGATTGCTTTTAACATTGGTTTCCATGCAAACTTTCCTAGTACAATTAATAGCACTAAAAAAGCAATAGTGTTCCAAAACACTAAGCCAATATCAGGTAACACCAAAGGATTAATTTCTAATAACATAGTTTTCTTATTAACTCATGAATAAATATTCAATAAAAAATTAAAGGCCTTTTGCCCTTTGCTCGGGCCTTTAATTCATTTGAAATCATCTATCAAGATTATCCGTTACCTAATAAGGCAACAACCACAGCGAATAAGGCAACAGCCTCTACGAACGCAGCAGCAACAATCATGTTAGAACGGATTTCATTAGCAGCTTCTGGCTGACGAGCAATACCTTCAACAGCACCTTTACCAATCTGACCGATACCAATTCCGGCACCGATAGCAGCTAAACCAGCGCCGATTGCGGCAACACTTCCTACTACCATTTTTTTACGTTTTAATTGTTATTGAAAAAATCTTTATTACTTTTTTATTAATGATGTGCTACACCTTCATGTGCTTCATGGTGATGCTCTTCTGTTGCCATTCCAATATACATCGCAGCCAACATGGTGAAAATGAATGCTTGTAAGAAAGCTACCAATAATTCAATCATGCCAATAAATACTGCGAAAGGAACTGCAATTGCAGAAGCAAAAACCGTTTTGAATATGAAGATTAAACAGATCAAACTTAATACTAGAATGTGACCAGCTGTAATGTTTGCAAACAAACGAATCATTAAAGAGATTGGTTTAGTAAACACACCAATTAATTCAATCGGAGCTAAAAACAATTTCATACTCCAATGCATACCTGGCATCCAAAAAATATGTTCCCAATAACTTTTGTTGGCATTTAAATTAACAACAATAAATACACAAACTGCTAGAGTCATAGTGAAAGCAATATTTCCACTTACATTAGCACCTCCAGGGAAGAATGGAATTAAACCCAAAAAGTTATTTGTTAAAATCAAAAAGAAAATAGTCAATAAAAAAGGCATATACTTACCAGCCTTTTTTGCACCAATATTTGGTATAGCAACTTCATCACGAACAAAAAGTACAATGGGCTCCATTAAAGATTGTACCCCTTTTGGAGCCGTTTTAATACCAGTTCTTTTATAAGCATTAGCAGCAGATAATAATACTAGCAATAAAATAATTACAGAAACAAATAAACTAGCAACGTTTTTTGTAATAGAGAAATCCCATAATTGCTTACTTGCAGCTGCATCTATATTCCCATTAGCATCTACAATCTTTGTTTTTCCTTCAATTAATTTATAGTCAAAGTTTCCATGATAAACAGCTGGCTCATGATGTTCGTCTACTAATTTCTCTGAAGAAAAATACTCAAGTCCTTTTGATGTGTATAATATCACAGGCAAATGAATTGAAGTATGTCCCCATAAATGCCAGCTATGATCGTCTTTAATATGTTCTAAAATAGTTTCTGTAACATTAAAATCACCTTCTTTTTTTGCTGCAACTTCGTTTTCAGAAGCCATGACAGCTGTTGAAAATAAGATGGCCACAAGGCTCAAACTCACTACCAGTAAAGATTTAAAACGATTCAAGTACATACCTATCTCAAAATTTGCGGCAAAGATAGGAATAAAGTTCTTGAAATGCCTTAATTCTTAATAGAAATTGACTTAGTGAATAAAAAAAACCGAAAAGATTTTAACTAATTGATTATCTGATACTTACATTTTATTTGCAGCGTTAATAGAGGCCATTTGCATCTCAATTAAACTGGCATAAAATCCACCTTTTTCTACCAGCTCATTATGGGCACCCATTTCTTTAATCTCACCCTTATCAAGTACAATAATGGTGTCAGCTTTTCTAATGGTAGAAAGTCTGTGTGCGATGACTACAGAAGTTCTTCCTTTGATTAAGGTATCTATCGCTTTTTCAATCATTTGTTCACTTTCCGTATCTATGGAAGAAGTGGCTTCATCTAAAATTAAAATTGCCGGATCATAAAGTAGCGCTCTAATAAAACTCAATAATTGTCTTTGTCCTAAACTTAATGTAGCCCCTCTTTCCATCACTTGGTATTCATATCCACCTGGTAATTGCATGATAAAATCATGCATGCCGATCATCTTTGCTGCTTCTACCACTTTTTCCATGCCAATAGATGGATTTCTTAAAGTAATATTATCTACAATAGAGCCCGAAAACAAGAACACATCTTGCAATACCACGCCAATGGAACCTCTTAAAGTATTTAAAGAATAAGATTCAAGAGGACGATTGTCTAAAAAGATTTGGCCAGATTGGTATGGATATAACCTGTTTAAAATACTAATAATAGAGGTCTTTCCACTACCTGTATGTCCAACTAAAGCAATGGTTTTACCAGCTGCTACTTTAAAACTAACTTCCTTCAATACCCAAGCAGGTGGATCATAAGCAAATTGTACTTTATTAAATTCAATTTCTCCTTCTATTTTAGTTGGAACATAATCTCCATTGTTTAAAGTGACATCTTCATTATCTAAAACCTTGAACACTCTCTCTGCTGCTACCATACCCATTTGTAAGACATTAAATTTATCAGCGATCATTCGAAGTGGTCTAAAAATTTGATTCAAGAACAAAATAAAAGCCACTAATAAACCCGCATCCAGTGAACTATCAGCCACCCACCAAACAATTAAGCCAACGCTTAATGCTAAAACCACTTCCACTACAGGAAAAAAAACGGAGTATGCAAAAATAGCTTTAATGTTTGCTGCCCTATGTTGTTGATTGATTTTTTCAAATTTTTTCATCTCCCTATCTTCTGCAGCAAAGGCTTGTACTACTTGCATTCCAGAAATATGCTCTTGCACAAAGGCATTTAATGCAGCAACTGCATTTCTTACTTGAATGAAACTTTTATTAACGCTTTCTTTAAAAAAATATGTTGCAATTAACATTATAGGAAAAGGAACTAAACAAATTAGAGTCAATTTCCAATTAATAAAAAACATAGTAGTCAAAGTGACAATGATGGTTAGCAAATCTGCTAGTATAGGAATTAATCCGTCAGAAAAAATATCATTAATACTCTCAATATCATTAATTGTCCTTGTAGTTAAAGTGCCAATGGGAGTTTTATCAAACTGACGCATTTCCCAAAGCATTATCTTCTCATACACTTGATTTCTTAAATCACGAATTACTTGTTGGCCTAGCCAAGCCATACCAAAAGTGAATAAAAACCTAAAGAAAGTTTCGAGAATAATAAAGCCCACCTGAAAAATGGTTAGGGCCAGAATAAGTTGCAATGCTGTTGAAAAAGCTTGTTGGGGTAATACCCAATGTAACCAATAAGGCAGGACTACTGACTTCCCAATTGCAGTATTTACAGTTACTTGAATAATATAAGGTCTGATAGGAGTGGCAAATGCTAGAACAATTGCCAATACCAGATTACCTAAAAAAATAAATCGATAAGGTCTAACAAATGAAAATACCCTAGAAAGTAGGGCTAGTTTAAATATTTTCTTAGCTGGCTGATCTGACATAAGTCCTCAAAGTTACACTCATTTTTACGTATTTTCGTAGACCAATGGACAATCAAGAAAACGATATACTTCCAGTCATCAAAAACTGGGATTTAGATGAAGAACAAGAAAAAAAAGAAATTGTTCGACATTATCGTGCCCTCTTGAAAATGTTGAAGTCCAAATTAAAGAAAGGAGATAAAGAATTACTTAGAACTGCTTTTGAAATGGCTGCAGATGCGCATAAAACCATGCGTAGAAAAAGTGGTGAACCTTATATTCTTCATCCCATTGCGGTGGCAATGATATGTGTAGATGAAATTGGATTAGGAGTTAGAAGTACGATTTGTGCTTTACTACATGATACTGTTGAAGATACCGATATTAGTTTAGAGGATATTAAAAGTGAATTTGGGAATGAGATTACTAAAATTGTAGATGGTTTAACTAAGATTTCTACAGTGATGACCACCAATAGTAGTCAACAAGCAGAAAATTTTAAGAAAATTTTATTAACTCTTACAGATGACCCAAGAGTAATTCTGATCAAGTTGGCAGATCGATTACACAACATGCGAACCTTGGATTCTATGAAGCAAGAAAAACAATTAAAAATTGCTTCTGAAACCATTTGGGTATACTCTCCCTTAGCACATAGAATGGGCTTGTATAATATTAAGACGGAGCTGGAAGACTTGTCGATGAAGTATCTAGAGCCAGACAAGTATAAAGAAATTGCCAAAAAATTAGCTGAAACAAAAAGAGAACGTACAAAATATATCAACGAATTTATCAGACCATTAAAAGATAAATTAACTAATACGCAATACCCCACAGAGATATACGGTCGTCCAAAAAGCATTCACTCCATTTGGAATAAAATTAAAAAGAAGGGAGTAAGCTTTGAAGAGGTATATGATTTATTTGCCATTAGGGTTATATTAGATGTGCCTTTAGAAATTGAAAAAGAAGCCTGCTGGAAAGTGTATTCCTTGATCACTGACGAATATCTCCCCTCTCCTGAAAGATTAAGAGATTGGTTGAGTAACCCGAAAAGCAATGGTTATGAAGCTTTGCATACTACCGTGATGGGACCTCAGGGTAAATGGGTGGAAGTGCAAATTAGAACAAAGCGAATGAACGAGATTGCTGAAAAAGGTTTGGCAGCTCATTTTAAATACAAAGAAGGCACCCCCTCTGAAGATAGATTTGATAAATGGTTTATTCAAATTAGAGAAGCATTAGGGAATCAACAAGAAGACGGAATTGATTTCTTGCAAGATTTTAAAACCTCTTTCTTGGCAGAAGAAATTTATGTGTACACGCCCAAGGGTGAAGTAAAAATGCTGCCAACCAATAGTTCTGCTTTAGACTTCGCTTTCTATATTCATACAGCTATTGGCTCCAAATGTATTGGCGCCAAAGTAAATCATAAATTAGTTCCTATTGGTCATACGTTAAGAAGTGGTGACCAAATAGAAATTATCACCAGCAACAAACAAAAGCCTAGCGAAGATTGGTTGAACATGGTAGTGACTGCTAAAGCAAAAAATAGCATCAAAGATGCTTTAAGAGAGGAGAAAAAATCTATTGCCGAGGAAGGTAAATACACATTACAAAGAAAGCTGGAAGGTATAGGAGCTTCCTATAGTCCTTACAATATTGACCAATTAGTTAATTATTATAAATTAACTAGTCATTTAGACCTACATTATAATATTGCCACCAAAAAGAATGATTTAAAAGAACTTAAATTATTCCAAGTGATAGGAGATAAAATAGAAGCGCCCAAACCAATACAAATAAGTACCGAAACAGAACCTGTTGTTTTTGATCCTGCCCAAAAGACTTATAATAAAAAAGATTCTGAATTAATCATCTTTGGAGAGTCAAGTGATAAAATTCAATACAGTTTAGGTAAATGTTGTAACCCTATCCCTGGCGATGATGTATTTGGTTTTGTGAGTACAGGTAAGGGCTTGATCATTCATAGAACCAATTGTCCGAATGCTACACAATTGTTAGCTAATTATGGTCATAGAGTAGTTAAAACCAAGTGGGCTAAAAATAAAGAAATTTCCTTCCTAACGGGCCTTCGTATTGTGGGCTTAGACGATGTGGGTGTAGTGAATAAAATTACTAACATTATCAGTGGAGAATTGAAAATTAATATTGCCGCTTTGACCATTGAATCCAAGGAAGGACTGTTCCAGGGTACTATTAAAGTGTATGTACATGACAAAGATGAATTGGAGTTACTTGTGGATAAAATAAAATCTTTAAATGGAATTCAGCGAGTAGACAGATTTGATACTGAGAGCGTGTAAAAAAAACATATTTTTGCTACTCAAATACAAAATCATGGTAGATGTAATCTTAGGCCTACAATGGGGCGACGAAGGAAAAGGTAAAATAGTAGATTATTTTGCTCCTAATTATGATGTGATCGCAAGGTTCCAAGGTGGACCAAATGCAGGACATACATTATACGTGAACGGCACTAAAATGGTTTTGCATCAAATACCTTCAGGCATTTTTCATCAAGACAAAATTAATATTATTGGAAATGGTGTAGTACTAGATCCAGTAACTTTAAAAAAAGAATGTGACGCGGTTGCAACTATGGGGGTAGATGTAAAAAAGAATTTATTTATTTCTGAGCGCACTAATATTATTATTCCTTCACACAGAGCATTAGACAAAGCTTCAGAATTAGCAAAAGGTGAAGCAAAAATTGGTTCTACTTTAAAAGGTATAGGTCCAGCTTATATGGACAAAACGGGTAGAAATGCTTTAAGAGTAGGCGATTTGTTAGATAAGAAATTCATTAGCAAATACATTGCTTTAAGAATGAAACATCAAAAGATTTTGGATAGCTACAATTTCAATGAAGATATTTCTGAAATGGAATCTGAGTTTTTTGAAGCAATTGAATTCTTGAAAACATTAAACATTATCAATTGCGAGTATTTTATCAATGAGCAAATTTCAAAGGGTAAAAAAGTTTTAGCAGAAGGTGCTCAAGGTTCAATGTTAGACATTGATTTTGGAACTTTCCCTTTTGTAACTTCTTCCAATACAATTTCTGCGGGAGTTTGTACTGGATTAGGTATTTCTCCAAAACAAATTGGTGAGGTGTTCGGTATTACCAAAGCATATTGCACAAGAGTGGGTAGCGGCCCCTTCCCTACCGAATTATTTGATGAGAAAGGGGAAGAATTAAGAAAAATTGGTTCTGAATTTGGTGCCACTACTGGGCGACCTCGTCGTTGTGGTTGGATAGATTTAGTGGCTTTGAAATATACTTGCATGATTAATGGGGTAACACAGATTATAATGACCAAAGCCGATATCTTGGATTCTTTTAAAGAATTAGAATTAGGAGTTGCTTACGAAATGGAAGGCAAACAAATAGATTATGTCCCTTTTCAATTAGTGGGTACCCCAGTAAAACCTATCTGGAAAAAAATGGAGGGCTGGAATATCGATTCTAGCAAAATGAAAAATGCTACTGAAGTTCCTAATACCATGAAAACATATATTGAATTTATTAATAGCTACCTTGGGGTGGAAGTTAAATATGTATCAAATGGTCCAGGAAGAGACCAAATAATACACTTATAATTTTATAAAAAAAAGTCTCTTTTTTTTGGTAAATAAAGAAATGATTTGAAATTTTACGTTGTAATTTTTAAAGACCTATGGCAGTAAAATCAGCACCAGCAAAAAAGTCCGCTTCTAAAAAATCAACTTTTGATGCAGCGGAAAAAGTGAGAAAAGCATCTTCTAAGAAAAAAGTAGTTGATGACGACGATGATTTAGATGACGAAGAGGACATAGACGATGATTGGGGAAAAGCAGACGAAGAGGATGATAGTTGGGATCCAGACTTTGATGAATTTGATATTCCAAAAAGTAAGACACCCAAGAAGGCAGGAAAGGGAAAGAAGGGTAAAGAAGAGGATGCGGATGCATCCGATGACGTAGATGATTTAAACTTAGACGATGATTTCGACGACGATTTATTTGGAGATAAGGACGATGATTTCGAAGACGACTTCTAATTGTCAATAGAATATAAAGCATTCAAAGAGGCCTGTAAAATATCATTTTTACGGGCCTCAAATTTTTCCAGTCTACCCTTTGGCAATTTGAGCTCATAGGTTTTGCCAGTTGCCAAGATTTTTTCTATTCCAGGATTGTACTGTTGTAATAATTTTAAATCCAGCTCCAAGATTTTAGCAATGCTTTTTAATGTATATCTACCGCTAATTACAGTACTGTCAAAAGCGATTGAACTAGCTATGTTTTGAGTTGCATTTGTTTTACTCAGTCCCTCATTAAAATCAATTGCCTCGTAATGATCGTTTTCAAAAATATACTGAGTGGCTATAAATTTTTTAACATGATTTCTTGTCTCCAAGGGTAATTCATACTGTATTGACCAAAAATCTTTTGCCCCTTTTTTCTTTATCGCCTGTCTAACTCTTCCCGCACCACCATTATAAGCTGCAACTACCAGTAACCAATCTCCAAATTCTGCAAAAGACTCTCTTAAAATAGTGGCTGCAGCTTTAGTGCTTTTTTCATAATCCATTCTTTCGTCTACTGGTATTAATTTCAAACCTAAGCGTTTTGCTTCTTCCGGCATAATTTGCCAAGGACCCACTGCACCAGCCCATGAAACCACTCCAGCATTTAAACTACTTTCAATAACACTTAAATACTTAAGGGTTACAGGGACTCCATTGGCTATTAATATTTGATCATATAAATTAAAATAAGGCTTTGCCCAGGTCTTCATTTTCTGCAAAGCAGGTCCTTGCTTTTCCATATAGGATTGTATAAAACTAACTGCCTTAGGATTTAACTGATATTGAAAATTCTCATTTTGAGTATCTACTTGCACTACCTTAAATAAACTTGAAAATCCTACTCTATCTGTAGAAGTATCTTGAGCATAATTTGTAAAACTAATTACACTGAAGAATAAAAAGCTTGGTAAAAAAAATCTTAAGAATTTCATTATACAATCATCATTTTCTTTGAAAATTGCAATAGTGCAGTTTCATTAAATGATTGGCTCATAACTTGTAAGCCAAATGGCATTCCATTACTATGCTTGAATAAGGGAATGGAAATAGCAGGAATTCCTACTAGGTTTGCGTACACTGTATAAATATCTGCTAAGAACATTTCAGTTGCAGAATGCTGATGCTTTCCTATTTCAAAAGCTGTTGATGGAACAGTAGGTGAAATGAGTAAATCATATTCACTAAATAAACGATTGGTTAGCTCTACTAATTTTTGTCTTACCTGTTGTGCTTTTGTAAAATAAGCATCAAAATAACCAGCACTCAACACAAAACTGCCTAATAAAATTCTTCTTTGTACTTCTTCTCCAAAACCTTCTGTTCTACTTAGCTTATACAATTCGGTTAAGTCATCCAAAGGTTGAGAAGTTCTATGACCAAAACGGATACCATCAAATCTAGATAAATTACTACTTGCTTCTGCAGTGGTTAGAACATAATAGGTAGGTACTAAATAAGACAATAAAGAAAAATCCAAAGCTTCTACAATATAACCTTTCCCTTCTAATTCTTTTATATAAGTCTCCATCTGGGTTTTGATTTCTATATCTAAACCAGGATGGGTTAATGTCTCTTTAAAATAAGCTATCTTCTTAGGTGGATTATTGGTGTGTATGGTTTTTGAAAAATCAGGAACTGGTTTTTCTGATACGGTACTATCAAAATTATCCGCTCCAGCAATCACTTCTAATACCAATGCAGCATCATCAATATTGCTAGAGAATATACCTATCTGATCAAATGAAGATGCATAAGCGATTAAACCATATCTTGAAATCATTCCATAACTAGGCTTTAATCCAACTACGCCACAGAAATCTGCAGGTTGTCTTACAGAGCCTCCAGTATCAGACCCCAAACTCACCATACATAAACCTGCTTGCACTGCAACGGCAGATCCACCAGAGGAACCACCAGGAACCAAGGAAGTGTTCAATGCATTCTTCACTGGACCAAATGCTGAATTTTCGTTACTACTACCCATCGCAAATTCATCACAGTTTTGACGACCAATAATGATGGCTCCTTCTGCTACTAATTTTTCGATAGCGGTTGCTGAATATACAGCAGTATAATTTTCTAAGATTTTGGATGCAGCACTTACTTTATGGTCTTTATAACAAAGCACATCTTTTATACCAATCACTACTCCATGCAATTTGCCCACCAAGTTTTTTTGAACTACTCTATTATCTAATTCTTTTGCGCGCAAGAGGGCTTCCTCAGCATATACTTCTAAGTAAGCATTTAAAGCTTGATGCTTTTCAATTTGATTTAGATAATATTGTACCGCTTGGGTACAGGTTTGTTCACCAGCTAATAGTGCAGCTTGGTATTCATTGATGTTTGTAAAACGAAACAAAGCCTAAGAATTTATGCAGACTTTTCGTCCTTCTCTTTAATGCCGTCTTCGATTTCTTTTTTCACATTATTTTTAGCATCGTTGAATTCACGAATACCCTTTCCTAATCCTTTCATAAATTCAGGTATTTTTCTTCCACCGAACATTACTAAAATAACAACACCAATAATTAATAATTCTTGAAATCCTAAGTTGCCCATGATATTAAATTTAGAATATTAAAGGTACGGTAAATCGGTAATTAAAAGACAAAAAAAAGCAGCCCAAAAGGGCTGCTTTACTATATAATAAGTTAAAATATTAGAATCTTTTTTCTTTAATACGAGCACTCTTACCACTTCTGTCTCTTAAGTAGTATAATTTAGCACGACGTACTTTACCAGACTTATTCAATACGATTGAATCAATGTTTGGAGATAAGAAAGGGAACAAACGCTCTACCCCTACACCATCAGAGATTTTACGAACTGTGAAAGATGCTGTAGCGCCATTTCCTTGAGATTTGATTACATCACCACGGAATGACTGGATACGCTCTTTACCACCCTCTACAATCTTGTAGTTTACGGTAATATTATCACCAGCTTTAAAAGCCGGATACTCTTTTTTTGCTGTTAATTGCTCGTGTACAAACTTTACTGCTGCGCTCATAATTCATGTTTTTTGCGGACGGCAAAGGTAGGGTTACCCTTGCTATTATCCAAATTATTTGATCCAAATATTAAATTCAGGGCCTTTGGAGGCATTTTTAGGCTATCTAGCGATGTTTACAGCGCGTTTTTCGCGGATAACAGTCACTTTAATCTGTCCAGGATAGGTCATTTCAGTCTGAATTTTCTGAGCAATTTCAAAGCTTAACTGATCAGAAGTCTGATCTGTTACTTTTTCTGCTTCTACAATTACCCTCAATTCCCTTCCAGCTTGAATAGCATAGGCTTTTTCTACCCCTTGGTAATTCATTGCCAAATTCTCTAAATCCTTGATTCTCTGAATATATTGTTGCATAATCTCCCTTCTGGCACCTGGTCTTGCACCACTGATAGCGTCACAAGCCTGGATAATAGGAGAAATTACATATTGCATTTCCATTTCGTCGTGGTGGGCCCCAATCGCATTCACTACTGCTGGGTTCTCACCATATTTTTCAGCCAATTTAGCCCCTAATAATGCGTGACTTAATTCTGTTTCTTCATCAGGCACTTTACCAATATCGTGTAAAAGTCCTGCTCGCTTAGCCAATTTAGGATTCAAGCCTAATTCTGCCGCCATAATACCACATAAATTAGCAGTTTCTCTAGAGTGCATTAATAAGTTTTGACCATAAGAAGATCTGAATCTCATTTTACCAATAATTCTGATCAATTCTTTATGTAAACCATGAATACCTAATTCAATCACTGTTCTCTCACCAATCTCTGCAATTTGTTCTTCTAATTGTCTTCTAGTTTTCTCTACCACTTCTTCAATTCTTGCTGGGTGAATACGTCCATCAGCCACCAATCTTTGCAAACTCAATCTTGCGATCTCACGACGCAATGGATCAAAAGAAGATAATAGAATTGCCTCAGGAGTATCATCCACAATTAAGTCAACACCAGTAGCTGCTTCAATAGCACGGATATTTCTACCCTCTCTACCAATGATCTGACCCTTCATCTCATCAGATTCTAAATTAAATACTGTGACAGTATTTTCAATAGCTACTTCGGCTGCAGTTCTTTGAATAGATTGGATGATAATCTTACGAGCTTCTTTATTGGCTTTTTGTTTAGCTTCTTCAATGATATCCTGTTGCAGGGCAAGGGCTTGACTTTGCGCCTCGTTCTTTAAACTTTCGATTAATTGTTGCTTTGCATCTTCAGCACTTAAATTGGCAATTTTTTCCAATCGGCGAATATGCTCTTCTTGGTGTTTTTCTAATTCTGTACGCTTCAAATTAACAATATCAATTTCACGATTCAATTTTTCTTTGATGACATCGTTCTCTTTGATTTGCTTTTCTAATGCAACAGTCTTCTGATTAATATTCAGCTCGTTTTGCTTAATGCGATTCTCCGCTTCACCAATTTTCTTGTTGCGTTCTAAGATTTCTTTTTCGTGATCGGCTTTTAATTGAACAAAACGTTCTTTGGCTTCTAATTGCTTTTCTTTTTTAATAGTTTCAGCTCTTAGTTCAGCCTCTTTTAAAATATTGGCTGCTTGAGATTCTGCTTCTTCTACCTGCTTCTTAGTATTTCTGGCAAAAACCAACTTGCCCAGAATGAGACCACCTGCTAATGAGGATGCTCCTATGATGATAAATAATATGGTTTGGTCCATTGTTAAAGTCTTGATGTTTAAAAAAATACATACTGCCCCTTTTCGTGACGGGAACGAAGATAATCAATTAATAATCAAATTGGTAAAGCGAAAGGGATTAAGTGCCAGAAATGGCCTTTTCAATGCTATTTTTTAACGTTTCTATTTGATTTTGAACGTTTTCTAGCTCATATAGATTTTGTCCAGACTGCTGTTGCTCAGTGGCAAACCATAAAAGGACCATTGAGATATAGTCTTGCATGTCTTTCCCGGCATAAGACCCCTTAAATTCTACCATTTTTTGGTTGATAATAGCAGCTGTTTTTCTCACTGCTTCTTCATCTTTTGGGGCAACCTTAACCCTATAAGTTCTATCCGCAATGGTGATGTTCACCGGAATCATTTCTTCTTGGCTGGACATACTCTGATGAATTAAGGATTAAGATTTTGAATCGAATGATCAATTTCTTTAATGTATTGATCTATCTGCTTCATCAATTTTGCTTTATCTGCAGGATCCATATTAGTTTGACGCAAACTTGCAGCTGCTAATTTGGTTTCTACATCCTTTAATTGTGCAGACATTTGTTGATCCTGCTGCTCCATCTGCACCATCTTGTTTTTTAATTGCTGGTTTTCTTTTTCAAGTGCAGCATAGTTTTTCAATAAAACCTGAAGTTTTTCTTGAAGCCCTTGTAAAGATGTTTGCAAATGAATCATGCAGTAAAATTGAGATTATTTTCTGATTTCAGCTTGAATATTTTTCTCAAACTGACCCACTAATTTTTTCATCATGCCGTCTATTTCGGTATCTGTCAAGGTTTTATCAGTTGCATTGAAAACAAAATTAATAGCCACTGATTTTTTCTGATGGCCTAATTTATCACTTTCAAATACATCAAATACTCTTGTGGTAGATAAAGCCGTTAATTGAGCTGCTTTAATACATGCTTCAATGGCTTCATAAGTAATTGCTTGAGGCAATACCAATGCTAAGTCTCTTTCTACAGAAGGATACTTAGATACCTCTTGGTATACCACTTTATGTTGTTGATATTGTTCTAATAAAACAGCTAGATCAAATTGAATATATACAACCGCCTGCTTGATATCAAAAGCTTGTAATTTTTTACTACTTACTACTTCTATAGTACCTAAGATTTTCTTTTGATGCATTACTTGAACTGACTGACCCTTGGTTTGATAACTAATTTCTTCAATTCCTATAATACTTAAGATCGCTTCAGCAATTCCTTTAGCCACAAAGAAATCTTGTGTAACAGCTTTTTCTCTCCATCCATCTTCGTGTTGTTTTCCAGAAAGATAAATAGCTAATTGTTCTCCTTCTTGATATGCACCCGCAGCTGTTACAGAATACACTTTGCCCATTTCAAAAAAAGAGATCTGTTGGTTTTTTCTATTAATATTATAAGCCACCGCCTCTAACCCTGTCTCCAACATAGAAGGTCTCATCACATCTAAATCTGCACTTAAATTATTCAACATCTTTACTGCATGTTGCAAACTTTCTTCAGAGAAATATTTACTATTCGTAATTGAGTTCGTAAGAATTTCTGTGAATCCTTTTCCCACTAAATATTGTGCAATTTTATCTTTGAATTTTTCTTTTTGCTCTAAAGGATCAATCGATGGACTCATAGTAATCACACTTGGAATAGCAATATTATCTAAGCCGTCAATTCTCAATACTTCTTCTACAATATCTGCAGGTAAACTAATATCTGGCTTATGGTAAGGCACAGCAACTTCAATGCTATCCGAAGTTTGATTGATCAATTCGAAACCTAAGCTTTTTAATATAGTGATTACTTTTTCAGTAGAGTATTGCTTGCCACTTAGCTTTTTCAAGTAAGCCAAAGGCAATACCACTTTGGTTTTGTTAGCAGGATTAGGATAGACATCTACTACCTTTCCAATTTTACCACCTGCGATTTCTTGAATCATTAAAGCAGCTCTTTCTAATACTTTAACAGTACTATCAATATCAACTCCTTTTTCAAAACGTGTTGCTGCATCTGTTCTTAAACCATGGTGAATAGATGTTTTACGAATACTTACATTATTAAACCAAGCACTCTCCAAGAAAATAGAAGTAGTGGCATCTTTTACACCACTATTCAATCCTCCGAAAACTCCTGCAATACACATTGGCTTTTCCGCATCACTGATCATTAAATCTGAAGCAGTTAATTTTCTCTCTGTTCCATCTAAACAAACAAAGCTTGTTCCTGCCGGATATTTCTTTACAATAACATGTTGGTCTTTGATTACTGATGCATCAAATGCATGCAATGGCTGACCTGTTTCATGTAAAATATAATTAGTGATATCTACAATATTATTAATAGATCTTAATCCAATAGATTGTAATTTATTTTTTAACCATGTTGGAGATGCTTTCACTTGAACTCCTTCAATCACCACTCCTGCATATCTTGAACAAGCTTGTTGATCTTCAATTGTCACTTTATACGTTGGAACAGCTTGATCAATAGTCAATGACTTGTTATAAGGGCTTTTGGCACTTACTGGTGATTCATGATAAGATAAATAAGCACAAACATCCTTAGCAACACCAAAATGACTCATGGCATCCATTCTATTGGGCGTTAACCCAATTTCATAAATCCAATCTTCATAATAATCGAACAAGCTTGCTACTGGAGTACCCACAGCAATCGCATTGTCTAAAATCATTATGCCATCATGATTATCACTTAATCCAATTTCATCTTCTGCGCAAATCATTCCCTCTGATGCTTCCCCTCTAATCTTTGCTAGTTTCATGGTTAATGGAGCACCATTTTTTGGATAGATAGTTGTACCAATGGTTGCTACCACTACTTTTTGTCCAGCTGCTACATTCGAAGCACCACAAACTATATTCAATGGTTTATCTGTTCCAATATTTACCTTGGTTAATTTTAATTTATCTGCATTGGGATGTTGAACTGTTTCTAATACCTCTCCCACTAATAATCCAGCAAGACCTCCTTTAAAATTTTCATATTTCTCCAAAGACTCTACTTCCAAGCCAATAGAAGTTAATATAGTTGACAGATTTTCTGGACTAATGGTTTGCGGTAAGTATTCACTCAGCCAATGGTAACTAATGGTCATGTTATCGCTTTAAAGTAAGGCTTCAAAAATACTAAATTTTAGCCTAAAAAAAGGTGCAATACCTGTTAATAAGTCCAAAATCACTGTGAATTACTATCGGAGCTTCACTGTGAAAAACAACATTTACAACAAAACAAGGAAGTCTAAGTTTGCTGGGTTAAATTCGCAATAAGAAAACAGTGAACCCGTTATGCCGCTCCCGAATTTAAATACCAACAGATCTATAAGAAAGAAAAGTCCTTCAGCTGATATTAGTACCATGTTGTATGGTAAAATCCCCCCTCAGGCTAGAGAATTAGAAGAGGCGGTCTTAGGTGCGATTCTTTTAGAGAAAAGTGCATTTGACACGGTAACTGAGGTTTTAAAACCTGAATGTTTTTATGTAGAAGCGCATCAAATGATTTTCCAAACCATGCAACAATTGCAATTGGATAACCAACCCATTGATATGTTGACGGTGGTGGAGGCTTTGAAAAAAAGAGAGCAACTGGATTTAATAGGAGGCGCTTATTATATTTCTAAATTAACCAATGTTGTTGTTTCAACAGCAAACATCGAAGCGCATGCAAGAATTGTGCTACAAAAATTTATTCAAAGAGAATTAATCAGAATTAGTGGCGAAGTTATATCTAATGCATATGAAGACAGCACTGATGTTTTTGATTTATTAGATGATAGTGAAACTAAGATGTTTAACATCACTAATAATTATCTAAAAAAGAATTTCGTTGATATTGGTGATGCATTGGCAACTGCAGTCAATAGAATTGATGAATTAAGAAAACAAAAAGATGAGATTTCTGGAGTACCTAGCGGATTCACCAGTTTAGATAGAATCACTTTCGGATGGCAACCTACCGATTTAATTATTTTAGCTGCAAGACCTTCAGTAGGTAAAACTGCTTTTGCCTTAAACCTTGCTAGAAATGCAGCTTTACATCCTACCAAACCTCAGGCTGTTGGATTTTTCAGTTTGGAGATGAGTGCAGCTCAACTAGTACAAAGAATTTTGAGTGCAGAGAGTGAAATTAAAATGGAAAAAATTTCTAGAGGTAAATTAGAAGAACACGAATACCAACAGTTGCACAGTAAGGGTATTAAAAAACTTGAAACCGCACCTATTTATATTGACGATACTGCTGCCTTGAATATTTTTGAATTTAGAGCTAAGGCAAGAAGACTGGTAAATAAACACCAGGTTAAAATAATTATCATTGACTACTTACAATTAATGAGTGGTACTGGAGATAGAAATACAAATAGAGAGCAGGAAATCAGTAATATCTCAAGAAGCTTGAAGGCATTAGCCAAAGAATTACAAATTCCCATTATCGCATTATCTCAATTGAGTCGTGCTGTAGAAACTCGAAAAGAAAGTAAAATGCCTCAATTGAGTGACTTACGTGAATCTGGAGCGATCGAACAAGATGCTGATATGGTTATGTTTATATATAGACCAGAATACTACGAAGTGATGAGCAATGAAATGGGCGAAAGCACTCAAGGTGAAACTCATATTAGAATTGCCAAGCATAGAAATGGATCTTTGGATATTATTAAATTAAGAGCAAGACTAGATATTCAAAGATTTGAAGACTGGGATGGTGAAGCTGGCGGTGGTATTCCAGGATTAGGAAGCAATTACAAACCTATTACTCCAGGACTTGGTGGCGGAAATAATGATGGAGGAAGATTTTTTATTCAAGGAAGTAAAATGAATGGAGGATCTTTTGATGATGGCATTGACGATGATGCTTCACCATTTTAATTTGTACTCCAGATGTCTGCACCCTATTTTTACGAACCTCAAATTTCCACAGGTGCTACAAATTATACTTGTAGCGAAGAAACAAGTAAACATTGTGCGCAAGTTTTACGCATGCAATCTGGAGACGCCTTATCCATTACCAATGGCATGGGGGTAGTTTTTGAAGCAACCATCTTGGAAGCACATAAAAAAAACACCAACATTCAAATTGTAAAAGAAATAATCATTGCGCCACCTACACAAAAATTAGTTTTAGGTATTTCTATTTTAAAAAACGCTGTGCGATTAGAATGGCTTATTGAAAAAGCAACCGAAATGGGTGTACATTGTATTGTTCCTTTACTTTGCGAAAGAACCATACATGAAAGATTCAAAACCGATAGAATGAAGAATATCATTCAGTCGGCTATGATTCAAAGCCAACAAGCATGGCTGCCTCATTTATCAGACCCAATTTCTTACAAAGATTTTATTCATCAATACAATGCTTCCAATAAATACATTGCACATTGTGAGCCTACTTTGAAAAAATCAATCAAAGAACTTCCTAATAGCAATGATTTAATAATCGCTATTGGACCT
Source organism: uncultured bacterium (assembly GCA_963923775.1). Classification (GTDB taxonomy): domain Bacteria; phylum Bacteroidota; class Bacteroidia; order Chitinophagales; family Chitinophagaceae; genus Sediminibacterium. Next base: position 38,095 of record CAWULX010000001.1, on the reverse strand, counting down.
GAAGGAGATTTTACACCGTCAGAAATTGAAATGGCCATTCAGGAAAATTATCAGCCCATTGAATTAGGCCCAACAAGATTAAGAACAGAAACTGCTGGATTATTTGCCTTAAGTATATTAAAAACCTTCTAGCTTTGTTATTATGAGAATTGTTGAAGTCAATAACCCAAGATTAGAAAAAGCTTTTTGTCAAGTAAATGCAGACTTGAACAAATTCAACCCTAATTATATTAGACCTTTAGATAACGAAGTTTTACAGGTCTTCAATCCGTCTAAAAATAAATTGTTCAAAGAGGGGGATGCTCAAAGATGGTTATTGCAATCAGAGGATGGAAAGTTCATAGGAAGAGTTGCGGCTTTCTATTATTCAAAATATAAAAACAAAGGGACCGACTACCCTACCGGATGTGTAGGCTTTTTTGATTGTATTAATGATTTGTCTGCCGCATCATTGTTATTGGATACTGCCAAAACATGGTTAGTTGAAAATGGCATGGAAGCCATGGATGGTCCAATTAATTTTGGTGATAGAGATAAATGGTGGGGACTGATGATTGATGGTTTTGATAAAGAGCCCATGTATGGCATGTCTTTTAATCCTTCCTACTATCAATCCCTTTTAGAAAATTATGGCTTCAAAAACTATTATAACCAATATTATTACCGACTTAATATATTCGACGAATTACCTCCAAGGTTTAAAGAGCGATACGAAAAATTCAATGCCAAGCCAGATTATCAAGCAAGACATTTGAATAAAAAGCATTTAGAAAAATATGCGCAAGATTTTGTAACCATTTACAATGAAGCATGGGCGCAACATGGAGAAGCAAAAGCTATTTCCTTAGATCAAATCATGAAATTATTTAAAACCTTAAGTCCCATTATGGATGAAAGGGTGATTTGGTTTGCCTACTACAAAGAAGAACCCATTGCTATGTTTATTAATATTCCAGATGTAAATCAGTATTTTAAATACTTTGATGGCCAATTAGGATTAAAACAAAAACTACACTTACTTTGGATGAAGTGGAGAAAACAAAATACTAGATTGACAGGATTGGCTTTTGGTGTTGTTCCTAAATACCAATCTTTAGGAGTGGATAGCTTCTTAATTTATTCAAGTGCTTTATTATTATACAAAATCAAGTCTTATCATCAATACGAGATGGGTTGGGCCGCAGATTGGAATCCGAAGATGGTGAATATTTATAAAAGTTTAGGAGCGCAACCAAGCAGACAAATGGTAACTTACAGGTATATTTTTAATGAAAATCAACACTCATTTGAGCGCCATCCAGAAATGGACTACAGTGCCAAATAATTAGTATATTGTGCGTCCAATATGGAAAACTTTGTAGTATCAGCTAGAAAATATAGGCCCCAAAACTTTAATACAGTGGTGGGACAGTCTCATATTACCACTACTTTAAAAAATGCAATTCTACATAATCATTTAGCTCACGCTTTTTTATTTTGTGGTCCAAGAGGTGTTGGAAAAACTACTTGTGCAAGAATATTAGCCAAAACCATAAACTGCACTCAAATAACCAAGGAAGGAGAAGCTTGCAATACCTGTGAAAGTTGTGTTTCTTTTGAAAAAGGTGCAAGTATGAATATTCACGAGTTAGATGCAGCTAGTAATAACTCTGTGGATGATATAAGAGCACTTGTAGAGCAAGTAAGATTTGCTCCTCAAGCAGGCAAATACAAAGTATATATTGTGGATGAGGTACACATGCTAAGTGCAAGTGCCTTCAATGCTTTTTTAAAGACATTAGAAGAGCCACCGCCATATGCTATATTTATTTTAGCTACCACAGAAAAACATAAAATTCTACCTACAATTTTAAGTAGATGTCAAATTTTTGATTTTAAAAGAATAACGAATAATGACACAGTGGTTCACTTAGAAGAAATTGTAGAAAAAGAACATATTAAAGCAGAAAAAAATGCTCTACAATTAATCGCTCAAAAAAGCGAGGGTTGCATGCGTGATGCTTTAAGTATTTTAGATAAAATTGTAAGTTTCTCCAATGGCTCATTGACTTATACCAATACCTTAGAGCATCTGAATATTTTAGACGAAGCATACTTCTTTAAATTATTGGATTATTTAACAGCGCAGGATTTAACCAATGCGATGTTATTATATGATGAAATTAATCTGAAAGGTTTTGAAGGCGATACCGTACTGTATGGATTTGCCGGATTTATTAGAAACTTATTGGTTTGTAAGGATAAAGCAAGTGCACATTTATTAGAATCCATTGAAGGCTGGAGAGATCAATACCTAAGTACTGCTCAAAAAGTAAATACATCTTATTTAGTAAGTGCCTTAAATATTTTAAATGAGTCTGAGATTCAATTTAAAATGGCTAGAAATAAAAGATTACATGTTGAATTAGCTTTAATCAAATTAAACTTTTTACAACAAGCATTATCATTAAGTATGGAAGATGACCAACTAGTAAAAAAAAAACTAGTTGACGTACACTACCCTATAAAGACCAAGAAAATTATTCCTTTAAGTAATATTGTTGTTAATAAGGAAGCAAAATTAGAAATCGAGTCTGCAGTTAATATCCCTGTTGAAAAAGAAGAGCCCATTACAAAAGTAACTGCATCAAAAGCCCCATCAACAGTTGCCAATATTCCAGTAGATCAAAATGGGAATAAGAAGAACTTATTAGCTGCGCTTCAAGAAAAATACGGAAGTCAATACCAAATTGAGGAAGTAAAAGAATCCAAATCTTTGGATATGGAAACACTACAAGCTGTTTGGAATGAATACACTACCTACTTGGAAACCACTACAAAGCACTCTTCAGCGGGTACTTTCAAATTAGCCGAATTACAAATTGAAGACCCTATTCATTTTACTGTAACTGTGCCTGCATTAGTAGCTCAAAAATTTGTAGAGCAGGAAAGAATGAGTGTAATGGAAAAAATTTGGGATCGTTTTCAAAACAGAGCCATTCAATTTAGCATACTTGTAGCTGCAGGCGAAAAAGAAGATGTGCCTTTGCATTTAAGATTAAATAGCAAACAAAAATTTGAAAGAATTGCTGAGCAATATCCACTTGTGAAAGAATTAAAAGATCGATTAAATTTAGAAATATATTTCTAATTCAATTTTACTTTTTTATAGCCGGCTTTTTGTAAATACTGAAGTACTTTTTGTCGGTGATCTCCTTGAATAATAATCTCACCCTCTTTTACTGAGCCCCCGGTACCGCAATGATTTTTTAAAGCTTTCCCTAAATCATTCATGTCTTCTTCTTTACCCACAAACCCATATACAATGGTAACAGTTTTACCTGCCCTGTGTTTGGTTTCCAAAATAACTCTTAGTAGTTGATTAGCTGGCGAAAGGGTTTCAATATTTTCTTCCTCCACTTCAATTTTAAAATTAGGGTCTGTGCTATAAACCATAGGACTAGCTTCCCCTTTGTTTTTCTTACTCATGAATTTAACTTATTCTGACACTAACAATTTCAAATCCTTTCTTATTGACTTCTAATAATAAAGTGAGACTATATTTATTTTGAGAAGATAAAAGCTTTCCAGTAACATAAATTGTATTACCCAATTTTCTTTCTGCAGTTTTCTCAAAACCAATAATATTCTGCTTATTAAAAAATGTCTGGAGTTGCTCATTGGCAGCAGTAGCATTAAATTGCTTTTGATTAATTTGTTGAATAATATTCACTTCTACTTGCTGTCCCCAATAAGGCAATAAATTATTAAAACTGGCAGTTTGCAATATTTGTACCAAGTTTTCGGTGTCATTTTGCGCAAAAAGGCTGCTAAATGAAAACAAAAAACTAATTATTAGTAGGTATTTACGAAATAGCTGCATTTTATGGGTATTATAATGGCTTAAAGTTTGAAATGTGCTCACTCTTTTGGACCTTTGAGGTACAAATTAAAGATTTTATGTCGAAAAAAGTAATATTAGTCATTATGGATGGCTGGGGATTGGGTCAAGTAGCAAAAGCAGACGCAATACAAAATGCAAAAGTACCTTTTGTATCTAGTTTATATAATAAATACCCTCATAGTACATTAGTTACTTGTGGAGAGCAAGTGGGTTTGCCTGATGGTCAAATGGGCAATAGCGAGGTAGGTCATTTAAATTTGGGTGCAGGTAGAATTGTATACCAAGAATTACAAAGAATAAATGTTGCAATAAGAGATGGCGAACTAGCTTCCAATCCAACTTTATTGTCTTCTATCAAATATGCAAAAGAAAATAATAAGCCATTACACTTATTGGGATTAGTAAGTGATGGTGGTGTACACGCCCACACTAGTCATTTAAAAGCCATATGTGCAATTTGTAAGTCTGAAGGTTTAGAAAAAGTATTTATCCATGCTTTTACAGATGGCAGAGATACCGATCCAAAAAGTGGACTTGCTTATGTAACTGATGTAGAAAAAGCATTAGTAGGCTCAGTTGGTAAAATTGCAACCATAAGTGGAAGATACTATGCAATGGACAGAGACAAGCGTTGGGAAAGAGTGCAATTAGCATACGATGCATTAGTGAATGGCATTGGTGAAACTGCCAGTTCTGCCACTGCAGCCATAGAAGCCAATTATGCAAAAGATATTACAGATGAATTTATTAAGCCCACTGTAATAGTCGAGAATGGTTCTCCAATTGCGACCATCGAAGAAGGTGACGCAGTATTGTGTTTCAATTTTAGAACAGATCGTTGTAGAGAAATTACAGAAGTATTAACTCAGAAAGATTTTCATGAGTTTAATATGAAAAAATTAGCATTGCACTATACAACCATCACTAAATATGATGAAACCTTCCAAAATGTTCATGTGATTTTCGAGAACGATAATTTAGTGAATACTTTAGGAGAAGTATTGGCAGCTAATCACAAAAAACAAATTAGAATTGCTGAAACTGAAAAATATCCTCACGTAACTTTTTTCTTTAGCGGAGGCAGAGAAGTGCCTTTCGAAGGAGAATCAAGAATAATGGCAGCCTCTCCAAAAGTAGCTACCTATGACTTGCAACCAGAAATGAGTGCAGCAGAATTAACAGAGAAATTATTGCCTGAAATTAACGCAGGTAATGCAGATTTTATTTGTTTGAACTATGCCAATGCAGACATGGTGGGTCATACTGGAATCTTTAGCGCTGTTATTAAAGCAGTTGAAGCAGTAGATAGCTGTGTAGAAAAAATTGTTACCGCTGGTTTGGCAAATGGTTACACCATTTTCTTAACAGCTGATCATGGTAATGCAGATTACATGATGAATGATGACGGCAGTCCAAATACCGCCCATACACTTAACTTAGTCCCTTTATTTGTAATTGATAAAGAATGGAAAGGCAAAGTTAAGCCAGGTAAATTAGGAGATATTGCACCTAGTATCTTAAAAATGATGGATATTGCTATACCAAAAGAAATGACAGGAGAAGTACTCATTTAAAGTACTAGCATTACATGAAAATAACTAAAGCAACCTATTTAATATCCAGTCCAAGTTTTGACCTTTGTCCAAAGTTAAATGCTCCAGAATATGCATTCATTGGTAGAAGTAATGTGGGGAAATCCTCTATTATCAATGCCATTGTGCAACAAAAAAACTTGGCTAAAACCTCTGGCACTCCCGGTAAAACACAATTAATCAATCACTTTGAAGTCATTAGCAATAGTGGCGTGAAAGGTCCATCAGACAAATGGTACATAGTGGATTTGCCTGGTTACGGCTTTGCCAAGGTTTCTCAAAGTAGTAGAAGAAGATGGGAGCAAATGATTGAAAACTATTTAAGAAAAAGACCCAACTTATTTAGGGTATTTGTTTTAATAGATAGTAGACATGCACCGCAAAAAATAGACTTAGAATTTATTGAACAAATGTACCAATGGGAAATCCCTATTACATTAATCTTCACAAAATCTGATAAAGAAAAACCAGGAGTAGTGGAAAGAAATGTAAAAGCCATGATGGATACACTTAAAGAACATTTTCCATTTTTGCCAGAAGCCTTTGTAACAAGTGCTGAGAAAAAAGAAGGGGTTACAGATGTAATTGCATGCTTGGATAGATATAATCAACTATATAAAGACAACATAGATAATAAATAATGCAAAAAGCATTATCATTAAAAACTCATTATGAAAATACTTTTTAAATATATCCGCCCTTATAGGTCCCTAGTTTTATTGGCTTTTGTTTTAGCGGCTATTAACCAAACCTTCTCTTTATTTGATCCAATGATATTTGGTAAATTAATTGATCAATTTGCAAAAAGTCCTTTTACTGATGTGAATGGACATACTAGAGACGAATCAGCTTTTTTAATGGGCGTTGCAAACATGTTATTGTTATTAGTGGGCACTGCCATGGTAAGTAGAATTGCTAAAGCATTTCAAGATTATGTAGTGAATGTTATCATTCAAAAATTTGGTGCCGCTTTATTTACGGATGGATTAAAACATTCCATGCAATTGCCTTATCAAGCATTTGAAGACCAAAGAAGTGGAGAAACCTTGTCAATTTTAACCAAGGCAAGAACTGATTGTGAAAAATTCATTAGTTATGTAGTAAATGTTTTGTTTGGTATCATAGTAAGTGTAATTTTTGTAAGCATCTATGCTACAAGATTGCATTGGTCCATTATACCTATCTATATCGGTGGCGCAAGCATGATTGCCTATGTAACCAACTTATTAAGTAAGAAAATTAAATCTATTCAAAAAAATATTGTCAAAGAAACCACTACCCTAGCGGGTACTACTACAGAAAGTTTGAGAAATATTGAATTGGTGAAAAGCTTAGGCCTAACCACACAAGAAATAAATAGATTGAATAACAATACCTATAAAATTCTTGCACTAGAATTAAAGAAGGTAAAGAATATTCGCTCTTTGAGTTTTATCCAAGGAACCATGGTGAATGCACTTAGACAAGTAATCACTTTCACATTAATGTGGTTAATTTTTAAAGAGATCTTAACTGTAGGACAATTAATTTCTTTACAGTTTTATAGCTTCTTTATTTTTGGCCCATTGCAAGAAATTGGAAGTATTATCATGAGCTACAGAGAGACTGAAGCATCATTGCAAAATTTTGAAAACTTAATGAATAAGCCAACAGAGCAAACACCTAGTAACCCAACTAATGTTGGCGATATTGTGCAATTAGCTTTTGAAAATGTAGGCTTTCAACATCAAACAGCTAATTTTAAAGCTATCGACAACATTAATTTTGTTGCTAAAAAAGGAGAAACTGTAGCATTTGTGGGCCCGTCTGGAGCAGGCAAGAGCACCTTGGTAAAATTATTAGTAGGCTTATACAGCAATCAAGAAGGCGCTATTTTAGTGAATGGCACCGATACTAGGAATATTGATATGAATGGATTGAGAAATCAAATCAGTTTCGTTACCCAAGACACGCAATTATTTGCAGGCACTATCAGAGAAAACCTAGCCTTTGTTGCTCCCGAAGCGAAAGATGAAGCAATGTTAGAAGCCTTAACCAAAGCTAGTTGTACCAATATTTTAGATAAGGGGGGAAATGGATTAGATACAGTTATTGGTGAAGGAGGACTGAAATTATCTGGTGGAGAAAAACAAAGATTATCTATTGCTAGAGCTTTATTAAGACATCCACATTTATTGATTTTTGATGAAGCCACTTCTAGTTTAGATAGTTTAACGGAAGAATCTATCACCGATACTATAAGAGAGCTTTCAGCCGAGAGAGAACAAATTACCATAATGATTGCACATAGATTGAGCACCATTATTCATGCTAATAGAATTTATGTCTTGGAAAAAGGAAAAGTCATTGAAGAAGGCAACCATCAAAGTTTATTGGAAGAAAAAGGACTATATTATGCAATGTGGAGACAACAAATAGGTGAAAGAAAATCTAACTAGCTTACTCTCTTTCAAATTTTTTCTTCAGGTATTCCATTACAGAAGGGTCTTCCAAACCTTCCATATCGCTTAATTCGAGCTCTATGGCTTTTGTGCTTAATCGTATTTCAATTAAAGAAATAGTGATAGAGATGCAAAAAGTAACCAGACTAATACCAAAGACAAATTGAGCTACTAGTTGATATTGAATATAAATAAAGAACATAGATACAATAGACAATAACAAAGAAGCCACTCCAAATGATTGCATATTTTGAATTAATTTGATTCTATATTTTATATTCTTTATTTGACCAAAGATGATATGCCTTTGTTCCAATTGGTTGTACTTGTCATGCAAAACCCTCACTCTATTGGACAATGCCAAGAAACGATTGGTATATGCCAGCATAATCAAACTAATTGCTGGAAATAAAAGGGCAGGTATATTAACAGATAATTCCATACCCCAAAAATACTTCATATTTTTGCCCTTACTCACATGGAAAGAGAAATTTTCAAGAAAATACAGGCCAGCCTACCTCAAGAACCTGGAATTTATCAATATTTTGATGAAAAAGGCAAACTTTTATATGTGGGAAAGGCTAAAAATATTAGAAACAGGGTTAGCTCGTATTTTAATTCTAATCAGCATAGTTTAAAGACCATTGAACTAGTTCAGAAAATTAAAGACATACAATTCACTATTGTAAACTCTGAACATGATGCTTTTATTTTAGAAAACGAACTCATCAAAAACTACCAACCCAAGTATAATATCAATTTAAAAGACGATAAAACTTATCCTTATATTGTTATTAAAAACGAAGCTTTCCCAAGAGTATTTTTGACTAGACGAAAAATTAAAGATGGCTCTACTTATTTTGGACCTTATACGCATGTGTTTGCAGTAAGAGAATTGATTAATCATATCAAAGAAAGTATTCCATTAAGAACATGCACCCTACCCCTTCATCCAAAAAATATTAATAAAGGAAAATTTAAAGTTTGCTTAGAATACCATTTAGGTAATTGCAAAGGACCTTGTCAAGGATTACAAACAGAAGAAGATTATGAAAAATTGATCGATCAGGTTACTCATTTACTCAAAGGAAATGTAAAACCTTTAATTGCACATTTGAACAAAGAAATGAATGAGCAAGCAGGTGCATTGGCTTTTGAAAAAGCTGCCATTACAAAAAAGAAAATTGAAGAACTAGAACAATACCAAACAAAATCTGTGGTGTACATTAAGCAACAACATGCTATGGATGTGTTTAGTATTGCTCATTTTGAAGATCAAGCTTATGTGAATTACTTAATGGTTCAAGAAGGTAGAATTGTACAAACGCATATGTTGCCTTTATCTATTCCTCTAGAAGAATCCAAAGAAACAGTTTTATCCTTTGCCATTCATTATTTTAGAACCAATCTTGGATCTACCGCTTCAGAAATTATAGTGCCATTTGAACCAGACGATATTATTCCCTCTGTTAAATACACTATTCCCAAAGTTGGAGAGAAAGAACAATTATTATCATTGTCTCAGAAAAATGCAGACTACGCTTTAAAAGAATGGAAGCATAAACAATCATTATTGTTAGTTTCAGATATTAGTTCAAATTCAGTGTTAGAAGAGATGAAAGAAGTATTACATCTTTCTCATGTACCTACACATATTGAGTGTTTCGATAACTCCAATTTTCAAGGGGCATACCCAGTATCTGCAATGGTTTGTTTTAAGAACGGGGTGCCAAGTAAATCTGATTATAGAAAATTTAATATCAAAACAGTAGTTGGTATTAACGACTTTGCAAGTATGAAAGAATCGGTATATAGAAGATACCATTCAGTACTTTCCAAAAAACAAGCATTTCCTCAATTAATTATTATAGATGGCGGTAAGGGTCAACTTAATGCAGCATTGGAAGCGCTAACAGAATTAGGTATTCAAGACAAAGTAACTATGGTTGGCTTGGCAAAAAATATTGAAGAGTTATTCTTTGTTGGAGATACTAATTCTATTTTACTAAATTGGAATAGTGAAGCACATAAATTAATCAGAAATATCAGAGACGAAGTGCACCGCTTTGGTATTCAATTTCATAGAAGCAAACGCTCTAAAGGAGCCCTAGAAACTGGTTTAGATGAGATTGCAGGTATTGGACCTAAAACAAAAGAATTGTTGCTTCAATATTTTAAATCTGCCAATAAAGTAAAAAAAGCTAGTCCTGCGCTATTGACAGAATTAATTGGCGCTCAAAAAACTAAGATATTAATGGAGGCTTTTGCAAAAGAAGCCAACTAGTAAACCCAACGCTCTTGTTCGTAATTAAAGATCTTTTGTCTGATCTTCTCTCCCTCTATCAATCGTCTCATTGGATCCTTATATAAAACATTTAAAGGCTTGTCATTATAGTTGTCTAAGGTTGACTTAATAATGTATCCATTAAAAAATTTGCTTTCAAATAATTCCTCCCAAGTAATTCTACTAGAAAAGTTTTTAGGATTATATACTTCGTTACGTGCTAAAATTGGTCTCAAATCAGGATAGTAGACCCAGAATAAAGGTCTTTTGATTACCTTATCTCTTATTTGAATAGAGGCCACAGGCGCTATACCAATTATTCTACAATACATCCTACTTGTTTTGCTATCAAAAATGTATTGTTCTTTTAATCTAAAAGTATAAATCGAATCGGGCTGTGGTGCTAATTTAGTATTATAAATAACCGTAGTGTCATATATATTTGGATTGTCCACATTTTGAACTAATTGTGTATCCAATGTCCCTTTTAAGCTGGCATTAATTTCATCCATGCTTAAAGGTGTTGTAAAGCGATCATCTTCTGCTGAAAAAGCGGTAATACCTTCTTTTTCAATTGCTCTTAATAAAATGGCAAAAAATCTTTGATCACCATTATCATCATATGCTTGATATATAAAGGGTCTATTAATTTTTTCTCTTGCATCAATTTCCTCCCATACAAATTCACTAAACAAAGCATCTTCTTCTCTTAAATTTTCATAAGGTAAAGGTAAACGCTCTTGCACGCCTTTTCTCTTTTTAGTTTCAGAGAAAAAAGCATAATTATTTCTTAGGCTTTTCTTATTATTACTATTAAATCCACCCACCACAGTAGTGTCAATCGTTTTAGAAGGCTTGATATTTGCAGGATCAGTAGTAGTATTTGAAGGTGCAGGAACGGCTTTTATAGGTGTAGTCTCAACACTTGGGGTGTTTGATTCTACTTTTTCTGTAGTTGTCTTATTGGTCGCACCCTTTTTCTTTGGCAAATTAAACTGCGCAAAGCTTTTTGTCTGTAAAAATACAGAAGCAATGATGAATATAACTAAATAGGTCTTTTTCATAACAACTTATATTTAAACCACTTTTTTATTGAAGAATAAAAGTGATTGTTTGATCTAATTTTCTAGTACCACCACCTGGTTCACTAACCTTAATTTCTCCAATGGTAACAGTAGTTCCTGGTTGGCAACGCTTAATCAAAGCTGAAGCGCCTCCTGAAAATTTTGCGCCAGTTACTTCTTCAAAATCAGGTTCATCAAAGCCCTTGCCAGTACAAATTACATAAAATGAAACAACATTGAATTTTATTCCATCAAAAACAAAGTCTCTCAAGTCTGCTATAACTCCTTGTTGTGCCCTGAAAACACTTGCAGCCATATTACCTCCAGCACTTCCACCCACAATAGCAATTGGGTCTGGAACTCTTTTAACTGGAATAGTTACTTTGCTTGTAGATTTTCCATCGTTCACATTTAAAGTAACAGCACCTAATTGATTACAACTTACTTCATATTGTCCAGGACCTACTTTTTTAACAGTTGCAGCACCACTCTCAACACTTACATTAACTTTTTCTGCTCCACCGCCCCCAGTTACACTTAATGGATTAGGCAAACCCTTGTAAAATACCCTTGTCTTATCTGTAGATACAACTAATCCTGTAGGTGTACCAACAGTGTACTTGACATCTTTCTCTACTACTGCAGTTTCGCCATTAGGCTTTAAGAATGAAATTCTTACACGCTTACTATTTAAACCTGGAGAACCCGCCACAGATTTATATGAAGCTGTTCCATCTGGACCAATTGGCAATACCGCACCATCAATACTTATAGTTGGTTTTGCAGCACTACTAAACGCTCCAACACCAGCTGTGATAACTAATTCTTCGCCTGACATTAAATATTGTGAATTAGAGGAAGCAAAAGCATTAAACTGATCATAGACTAATTCAACTTCACCAATTTCTTTATGACAATATTCCATTACCTGTGACTCACTGTTTCTAATGTCGTTTTGAAATTTGGTTAAAATTGTAATAGCAGCAATGGGCGGAGTCATATTAAAATAAGCATAACCCCAATCGTTTTTACCAGCCAATGTAGATGTTTTAGGTATAGTTAAATCTAGAGGCAATGTTGGTATAATTTCTTTTGCAATACCTGGATCTAAAGCAGCTAATTTGTTTTTAAACTCAGTTAATCTATTTAAAAGCTCTGCTCCTCTGTTAGGGGTAGCTCCTTTTAAGAAAAACCTAGTAGTTGAACTCAAATCATGATCATTATACTCCTCTACTCCATCTTTGATTTTTAATCCTGCTTCTTTTTTTAAACCAGATTTTAAAGTTTCCACATAAGTATATATTTCATCTGATAACTTTTGCGCTTCTGCAGCTTTAGGCGCCCATATTGCAGCTTTTTCGGCCGTTTTAGGATCTTCTAATTTTTTCTGTAGCGATTTGATAATGTCCGTATTCTTTTTTTGAATAATCACATTGGCATTTGTCAAACTCTGTTCAATAGTTTTAAATGCGTTCAAAATTTCGCTAGATACATTTAATGCCAATAATGCAGTCAACACTAAATACATAATGTTAATCATCTTCTGCCTCGGCTCCTTAGGTAATGACATGTATACTAGTTTTTAAAATGATTAGTTTGTTAGCTGGTTTTATTGACGACCCTGCATTGCGTTCAACATGTTACTATATATCTGATTTAACTTAGTTAAATTGTCAGCCAATAATGCAATTTGCTCTTTAGCTCTAACTGCATCAGCAGCAGAACTAGACATGGCATTTGAAGCCTCAGATAATTTACCATAATAATTGTTCATCGCTTCCATGGTTTTAGTCATGGTTACAAATTGTTCATTCAAATTTTTTACACCGTCAGTAGCTGAAGCAAAACTTCCTAAATTATTTGCAACACTAGCAACTGATTCTTTAACAGCACCTAATGCTATAGCAGCATCTTTTGTATTATTTGTAAATTCTTTGCTAGATTTAGCCATTTCAGCTAAATCTCCCAAATTCATTGCTGTATCATTTAGTTTTTCAAAAGAGCTACTTAATTTTTTAAAAGCAGCCTCATCTAACTTTGCGGCTTCCAAACTTGCTACTACTGAATCAGTAGCTCCAGTACTTGTACCTGCTGGAGCACTCATGTCCGGCGGTGGTAAAAATGCATAAATAACAAAAATAGCAGCTTCAGTAGTTAAACCCGCAATCAATAACCAGTCTGCACCTGGTAAATTAATCAACTTAGTTAAAGCACCAAGAATTACAACAGCTGCACCTAATGAGATGACAACATTAATAATTTTGTTCGTTTTCGGAGAAATGGTATTTGCCATTAGTTTAATTTATAAAATGAATATATGTATTTGTACTTATTTATTTCTTGGACCCATTGTCAAGACACATCTAAATCCAATATAAGATTTTGCAGTATCTTGGTATTCGTAATTTCGCGTACTTACTTGAATATTGTAAGCTATATCTTTCCAAGATCCGCCTCTGATCACTTTTCTTTTCATTAAAATAGGATCATTATCTTTTGCATTATACTCAACACTTGGACTAAAATCTCCTAAAAAATTATAACCACCTTCATAAAATACAGAGCTTGTCCATTCAGCCACATTACCAGACATATCATACAAATCAAACCCATTTAAATTTTGAGAAAAGCTACCCACTTTAGTAGTATAAATATTATCCGCTCTGTTATTTTCTCCTCCACTAAAATATTCTCCTCTACCTTGTTTAAAATTGGCTAACAATCTACCCTGTGAAGTTCTAGTATAAGGAGACCCCCATGGATACATTGCATTGGTTTTTGAATTACCTCTTGCAGCGTATTCCCATTCTGCTTCAGTAGGCAATCTATAGATACCATCTATTTTATATTCTGGTCTTCCTTTTCTTCCTAAATAATAATCACTATTATTGGTTCTCCAATTACAAAAAGCCACTGCTTGCTTCCATGTTACCCCAACAACTGGATAATCATTATATGCAGGATGTGAAAAATACAATCTTGTTTGTGGTTCGTTATAAGAATAAGAGAAATCTCTCATCCAAACTAAAGTATCTGGATACACTGCTTGATTTTGAGTAACAATAAAATCACTTAATGATTTCTCCAAACCTTTTGAAGCTCTGGCAGCAGCTTTTAAATCGATATAAGTATATCGATAAACTAATTTATTAGGATCCAAATCAATTTTACCTTGGATACGATTATCAGGGCTCAATAATAATTCATTTAGTTTTTCTAAGACTGCTTTGCTTTTGAAGTTAATTTTTGATGCTCTATTCCAATCAACTCTTAAAGAATCTTCATCAGGTTGATTAATACCACCTTTATAAATTGCTAAAAATTTTAATGAATCTGCAACATAATTTACAAATCTTCTATATTGTTCATTCGTAATTTCTGTTTTATCCATCCAGAAACTATTTATTGAAACTAATTTTTTTCTATTTACCATCGCTAAATCAAATTGTTCATCACTTGGTCCCATGTTAAAAGAACCTGCAGGAATTTCAGTTGTATATCTGTCTGAAGTAAATCTTGCTCTACGTAAACGACCTGGTTTCTGAGACATGAATACCAATGAAACCAAAACAGTAATCAAAATGAAAGCAGGAAATCCGATTCTAAAATTTATTATTTGCTTACTCATATCAAATTATTAACCACATAGGTAGATCAATGATAAAACGATTTATTACCCTTCTTAATACTAAACTCTCTGATTCTCAATATAATAAGGCTTTGCAATTTACTAAATCTATTTGTTAGATATTTGCTAAAATGCCTTCAATTTCCAAGAAGGGGGGCGAGCAGGTCTTATTATTACATCTAAAATATTGATTACCAACAACTTGTTTCCCAATTGTGGTTGGAAATTTACTATCTTCTGAATTCATCCATAGAGGTAGACAATGGGGTAAAAACTGTTTTAAAATTGGATATAGATTTTTTTCTACATCAGGACCAATTCCCACTAGTTCAGTTAAACCATAGGCCATTTGAAAAAAACTTTGTGCCCAATAGCCAAAAGAGCTTGGATACTGCACTATCATTTTATGCATAGATGCCAACATTTTTTCAGCTTGCTCCACCCATTGAGGCAAATCAAAAATGCTTCCAAGGTAAATTAAACTTAAACAAATCATGGCATTACTACTAGGGGTAGCACCATCATAACTATCTTTTTTTCGAATAATCCCATCCAATTGCTCATCACTGGTAAAATAGAAAAAAACTCCTTGTTCGTCGATAAAATGTTGTTGCACAAAGTCCATCCAATTTTTTGCTTGAATCAAATATTCTTTTTGCCCACTTACTTTATGCAAATCTATTAATGCTTGAATCAATGCAGCATAATCTTCTAAAAAAGCCATTGATTTGGCCACTCCATTAGTATAACTATGGAAAAGATATCCTTCCTTTGATTGCATATGAATTAATAACCAATCCATATTTCTTTGCGCTCTTTCTAACAAATTTTTATCTTCATTAACAGCATAGGCTTTACATAAAGCAATAATCATAAAACAATTCCAAGAAAGTAAAATTTTAGTGTCTGTACCTGGACGAATTCGCTCAGCTCTATGTTTAAAAAGAATTTTCTTGGCTTCTACCAATTCTTCTGTCCAAGCATTTTCTACAGATTGTGTAGTCCAAATTATATTGGTATGCTCCCAATTGCCTTCTTCTTTAATTTGAAAAAAGGCACGAAAAGGAATAAATAATTTTTCAGGTAATAGGTTTTGTAACTCTTTGTATGACCATGTATAAAATTTTCCTTCCACCCCTTCACTATCCGCATCTAATGCAGCAAAGAAAGCTCCTGAATCATCTGAAAGTTCTCTAAAAACAAATTCAATTGTTTCTTCAATCACTTTTTTATAAACCGATTTTTGAGTTAATTGATAAGCTTCTGATAAAACAGTAATTAATAAAGCATTATCATATAACATCTTTTCAAAATGAGGTGCCTGCCATTGTGCATCTGTGCTATATCTTGCAAATCCACCACCTAAATGATCATATAAACCTCCTTGAATCATTTTATCCAAACTTCTTACTGCATGAACAATGGCTACCTGATCTTTATTGGCAAAATAATTTCTTAATAATACTTGTATAGAAAATGTTTGGGGAAATTTTGGCGCTGCACCAAAACCTCCCCACTGTGTATCCGCATTTTGTAAAATTCTTTTTGCTATCAAATCAAACTCATCCATACTTGGATAAATTATACTTGAATCTTCTGCTAAACGCTCTCTAATATTGGTTTGCACCAAATGATTGGTCAGCTGTTCAGCTTGTTCAATTAATTTTTCTTTATTATTTGCATAAGCCTCTTGCACTCCTTTTAACACTTCCATCCAGGAAGCTCTTTGTGGGATTGTTTTTGGCGGAAAATAAGTTCCCCCATAAAAAGGCTTTCCATTGGGTAATAAAAATATATTCAATGGCCATCCACCAGAACCTGTCATGGCCTGTAAAGCATCCATATAAATTTGATCTACATCAGGTCGCTCTTCTCTATCAACTTTTATATTAATGAAATGAGCATTCATGTATTTTGCTACTTCCTCATTTTCAAAACTTTCTCTTTCCATCACATGACACCAATGACAAGCAGCATACCCAATACTCAATAATATGGGTTTATTTTGTTTTGAAGCTAACTCAAAAATAGAAGGCGCCCAGGCTATCCAATCAACCGGATTATGGGCGTGTTGTAATAAATAAGGACTTTGCTCATGAATGAGCGCATTCGTGAATTTTGTAGTAGCACTCATATAGTGCAATTTACTTCTTTTTGGACTGCTGTGCTAAGAATTGATCTAAGCCTGCCACCATGCTAGGTGTTTGTGGACTGGGAACCTGAATATGTAAAGTTAGTCCAGCATCTGCTACTGCCTTACAGGTATTAGAACCAAAAGCACCAAGGATAGTCCCATTCTGTTTGAAACCTGGTTGATTATCTAAGAAGCTTTTTAATCCACTTGGGGTAAATAAACATACCGCATCAAATTTATGCTCTTTCAGTAAAGGTTTAATATCTGTACTTTCTGAACGGTACATATATCCAAGTTCAAAACTACAACCATGATCTTTCAACCAATTTACGATCTCGTTATCTTGTTGGTTTTCACTACATACATATAAGAAGCGTTCATTCGCCTTATGTTTATTTAAAACATCAAATAACTTTTTATTAGTACCATCTGAACCAAAGAAAACTTTACGTTTACGGTACATGATAAATTTTTGAAGATATAATGCAACTGATTCTGTGATACAAAAATATTTTGTATCCTGGTTAATATTGATTTTTAATTCATCACAGGTTCTAAAGAAATGATCAATAGCATTTTTACTGGTAAAAATAACACCAGTATATTCAGTGATATCTATCTTGGTTTTTCTAAAATCTTTTGCAGGAATGGCAACCAATTGAATTAAAGGTTGGAAAAACAATGAAACATTGTACTTGCGCTCTAGATCAAAATAGGGAGACTTTTCGCTCTCTGGTTTAGCCTGAGAAATAAGAATTTTTTTTATTGCCATTTTCACTTTCCAATTTTAATAAGTACCACCAAAATATTGTACGACTAGTTTATACAAAATCAAGATAGGTACTATTTCGAAAGCACAAAGGTATAGAAAAAAATGAAAGGAAGATATATGTAATTTATTCCTAACAGTTGTTAAAGAAAATAGGTATCTGTAGAGGATTAATAATACTGACAAAACGGCGCCTCCCACAATGGCAAAATCATAAAAATATGGCCTTGCAAAAGCCAAGATTAATATAAAAGGGAGCAATAAAATACCCAATACTTTATTGATCATAAATATCACAAATACATAGGTTTGTATTAATTCCATGCTATTAAATGTATAGCCAGCTAAAAGTAAAAAAAGGTATTTGCCTATATATAAACAAGTAAAGAATAAACAGATATAACCATATCCCTCCCAAAATGAAAGTGCTAATAAATGCCTGTTAAAAATGAGTAATGTTGCCATTAATGAAAAGCTCAAAATAAACCCAATATTCATCAATAAAGAAGCTAAACTATTTTGCAATAATTGCTCTCTATTTTGTAGCATTCTTAAAGAGGACTGATTAAATTGGCTAAATAATTTTGGAAAATATTGAGGATAAATATTGTGAACAAAAGCAAATAAAAATAATAAACCAAAAATAGTATAAAACAGCAAGTCTTTATCTGGTAAAGAAAACCTTTGTTCAATTCTAAATATAATAGGCCCTTCGTTTGACTTAGTCACTAATTCATTATATAATTTAAAAGCATTTTTTCTTTGAGCGAAATATGTTTTATAGTCTTTAAGGGGATTATAATTTGAATCAATAGATGCGCCATGCAAAAAAGCAAAATGATTAGCATCTGACAATTGAAATGTTTTTGGGATTACAGGAACATATTGAATCAATAGAGTATCTTTTTTAACAACTGTATCTAATGTTGCTAGCGCACTATCTACTTTTCGAGAAACAGAATCTACCTGAGTGAAAGAACTTAAAGCCAAACACCCTAGTACAATAAAAGATAATTTTCGTATAGTTAAAAACATCCTAGCAAAAATAAGTATACTAATGCAGAATTAGTAACTAATGACTAGCTTTGTGCATTATTAATGCATATGGCAGGAATTTACATACATATCCCTTTTTGTAAAAAAGCTTGCCATTATTGTAACTTTCATTTTAGTACCCAAACTAACAATATTGATAGTTTTGTTGATGCACTAGTAAAAGAAATAAAACTCAGAAAAGACTACATTTCCCAGCCCATTCAGACCATTTACTTTGGAGGAGGGACGCCTTCTCTGCTAACAAAAAGTCAATTATCGCTTATCCTTAATGCGCTTAAATCACATTTTACTTTTCAAGAGTCCATTGAGTTAACTTTAGAAGCAAATCCAGACGATATTGATGAAGTCAAACTCCTATATTGGAAAAATATGGGTATAAATAGACTAAGTATTGGTATTCAAAGTTTTCAAGAAGATGCATTGAAATGGATGAATCGAGCTCATACAATAGAACAATCTCATAGATCTATTCAATTGGCACAGAATCACGGATTTAATAATATAAACATCGATCTAATTTATGGGACACCACATTATACTAATGAACAATTAATATCAGATCTAGAATTCATTAAAGAATATAAAATTCCTCATGTATCCTGCTATGCTCTTACTATTGAAGAAAAAACGGCACTTCATTCCATGATACAAAAAGGAACCATCAAAAATATTGCGAATGAAGATCAGGCGGCACATTTTGAAATAGTGGTTGATTTTTTAACAAAGAATGGATTTGAACATTATGAAATATCCAACTTTGCTCAACCAGGTTTCAGAAGTCAACATAATAGTAGTTATTGGAAGGGGCTGCCTTATCTTGGACTTGGACCTTCTTCACACTCTTATAATGGAGATTCTAGACAATGGAATATTGCTAATAATGCATTGTATATAAAAACATTGCAAAAAAATGAATTAAACTTCGAAAAGGAAATTTTAGAACTACCCACACAATACAATGAATACATGATGATTTCTATAAGATGTTTAGAGGGATTTAATTTACAAACTATTGAAACTAAATTTGGGAAAGCATATCTTGAACACACCATTGAAATATTAAAAGAATTGTCTAACAAAGATTATTTTGAAATAATCGAACAAAACTATAGTTTAAAAAAATCTGCAAAATTCTTTGCAGATGGAATTGCTTCCGACTTTTTTAAAGTAGGATCTTCTCCAACTCTTTAAAAGTCTCTATGGGACTAGCTCCCTCCCATAAAACTGCATATATTGCATCTATAATAGGAATAGACTGTTTTAATTCTATATTAATGGTTTTGATACATTTACTAGCATTATAACCTTCAGCCACCATATTTAATTCTAATTCAGCAGCTCTCACAGAATACCCCTTTCCAATCATATTTCCGAAGGTTCTATTTCTACTATGCAAAGAATAACAAGTCACTAATAAATCACCTAAATATACTGAAGCATTATAATTAATGCTTTTGCAAGCATGCCCCTCTTGTTGCATTATAGCACTTAATAATAATTGCATTTCGTTAGCGCAATTTGCAATAAATACGCTTAAAAAATTATCTCCATATTCTAATCCATGTGCAATTCCAGCTCCTAATGCATAAATATTTTTAACTACTCCAGCATATTGAACTCCCACCACATCTGAATTAACAATTGTATTTATGTATTCAGATGTAAAACAATTAGCTATTTGTTGAGTAAATGGCAAATCAATACCAGAAAATGTTAAATAAGACAATTGTTCAGCTGCTACTTCTTCTGCATGACTTGGACCCAATAATGTAAAGTAATGCTCTAAAGGAAATTGATAGGCCTTGGCTAAATATTGATGCAATAAAATATTATGAATAGGTAATACCCCTTTAATAGCAGAAACTATTTTCTTTTCCTTTAAATGTTTTGCTTCTACCTTTTCTAAACAGGATACAATATGAATGGATGGTACAGCCATTATTAATACATCAGAAGCAGTTATCACCTCTAAAATATTGGATGAAAACTGAATACCTGTTACATCAAAATAAGCATTCCTTAGATAATGAGGATTATGGTGACGTTTCTTAAAATAATCAATATTGGCTTCTTGACGAATCCACCAAGCAATCTGATTACCATTATCTGCCGCAATTTTTGCAATAGCTGTTGCCCAACTTCCACTGCCTATAATTCCTATTTTTAATGGTTGCATGGTTCAAAGGTACGAAAAGACATAAAAAAAGGGTACCCTTTTTTGAGTACCCTTTTTATAGCTGTTAACAGCCTATTTCTTTTCTTCAAATAATTTTTCTTTGGTAACTGGCTTTACTAACGCGCCGTCTTTTAAAGATTTGCTAACTAAACTATATGGACCAGTTACTACCACATCCCCAACCTTAACTCCTTCCACTTGTATATAGTTTAAGTCTTGAATATCTGTTTTTACTTTTACCATTTTAACTTTATTGTCTTTTTGTAAAACAAATACAACCTCAGATAATTCTTCATCAGCTTTAGCAGGTTCTTCATTGCTTGAATTAGCAGAACTTGATACTTTGGTTTCTTTACCTTGTCCTTCTTTATCTCTTGTAGTGACTGCATTTAATGGTAATGAAATAACATTGGTTTTAGATTTGGTTTGAATGTCAGCACTTGCAGTCATTCCTGGTCTAAATGGAAATTTTTCATTTTCTTTAATCAAGTCTTGATAACTATCTGTCAATAAACGAATATGTACTTTATAGTTAGCCACTTCTGTAGTTGAAGCTAAGGCAGAACTAGCCGCAGAAACAGGATTAGCTATTTTATATACTATACCTTTAAACTTTCTATTGTTATATGCATCCACTTCTACTAATGCAGTATCACCAATTTTCACTTTGGTAATATCATTTTCTCCAACATCCACTCTTACTTCAATGCTTTTCATATCGGCTACACGCATCATTTCTGTACCCGCCATTTGTGCAGTACCCACTACTCTTTCTCCTTTCTTTACACTCATTGAACTTACAATGCCATCCATTGGCGCAAGAATAGAAGTACGTGCTAAATCTTTTTCTGCTCTAGCCAATTGTGCTCTTACACCTTGAATTTGTGCTTCACCACTTTTAATAGACTCTTTAGCGCCATTATAATTTGACTCTGCAGATCTAAAAGCTTGTTCTGTTTGTTCGTATTCAGATCTTGATACAATTTTATCAGCAAATAACTTTTTATAACGTTCATTAGTCGCTTTGGCATTTTCATAAATGGTTTTCAATCCGCTTAAATTTGCCTTAACATTTTCATATTGCGCTTTTACCTGATTAACACTTGCAGTTACTTGGTCTCTTTGAGAAGAATAAATGTCTGCATATATTTTAGCCAATAATTGACCTTTTTTTACACTATCACCTTCTTCTACAAATAAATTCACAATCTCTCCTGAGATATCTGGACTTACTTTTACTTCAATTTCAGGGTATACTTTACCACTAGCATTAACAGATTCTGTAATGGTTCTTAATTGTACTTTTTCGGTAGTTACTTCAGTACCTTCTTCTTTGCCAATTACGCCTGCTTTTTTTAAGCCAATTAATAGGGCAATCACTGCAATTACACTTACCGAAATCCAAATGAGCTTTTTATTCATTGTCTTTTATTTTCAATTTTTCTAATAGTATTATAAGGTCAAATTTTCTCCTTTGTAAAACTCTAATAATTTAATTCTAAATACATACTCGTATTGAGCTGCTTTAAAATTCACTTTTGCTTTTAAATAATTATTTTGATTGTTTAATAATTCAATAGTACCTAATAAACCTAATTCATATCTTTTAGTAGCAAAAGAATATGCTTTCTCTGCAGAGTTCATTGCTTTTTGAGTTGCATTTAATTTATTCAAAGCTACCACCGCATTGGTAAAGGCGGAGAAGATATCTTGTTTTAATTTTCTTTGTGTATTCTCTTCTTGTAAAGAGGCTGTTCTGAAATTCAACTTTGCTTGTTGGTAAGCAATTTTAGATTGTCCAGCGTTGAAAATAGGTATATTCAACTGTAATCCTATACTCTGACCAAAATTGTTATTTACTTGATTACCCCAGCCATTCCAAATATTACTCCAATTTCTAGTTCCACTAGTTGTAGTGAAAACTGGACTTTGAACATAATACTTACTATTATTGATATTCACATAAGGAGACATTGCAGTAGGAGTACTATATCCACTAAACTCATACCCACTTATATATTTGAACTGATTAGAGAAATTTGAACTTAATGAATATCCAAAACTTAAAGTAGGATAAAAATTAGCTTTAGCAGATTGAACATTCTTCTCAGCAGCTTTTACTCTATAATTAGCAGCTTTTACATTAGGCAAATTTTGAGAGGCGATACTAAAAATATATTCTGGTTGTAAATCAACGAAGTTTTGTAATTTAATTTGCTCTACTGGCTGAACGACAACATCAAAAGATTTAGCAGCATCTAAATTTAATAGTGCTTTCATACTTAGTTTACTTTGTTCAACATTAGAAATGGCAGTAATATAACTACTACTATCATTGGCTAACTGTGTCTCAAGCTCTAATAAATTAATTTCAGGTAACAGGCCAACATCCACTCTCTTTTTTGTAGCTAGTAATTGCTCCTTGGTTTGAGAAATTTGTATTTTAGCAATTTCTGTTTGTTCAATAGCAGAAAGAATTTGCAAATAATAAGTAGCAACATTTAGTGCAATATCATTGGAAGCATTTTGCATGTCTGCTAAACTTGCTTGCCAAGAATAATTAGTTGCTTCAACATTATTTCTAAGCTTGCCGGCATTAAATAATTGCACCCCTCCATTTAACCCAAAATTATTGTACAAAAACTGTGTGTTAGTAAATCCGTTAGTAGTTGGGTCTATTGATCGTCCTAATCTCAATCCCATTCCTGAACTACCACTCATTGTTGGTAATTGGTTATTTTTAGCTAAGTCAGCCTGCAATTTGGACAATCTTGATTGAACATCTGCTTGTTGTACAGAAATATTGTGTTGTATTGCATATTCAACACAGGTTTTTAAATCCCATTTTTCAGGTTCTTGAGCATTAACCCCTAATGAAAAGCTAATCATCAATAAAGAAGAAAGTATATATCTCATTTTAATCATATGTATATTTAAGAGCAGAAATCCGCCCTTTCTTATACAAAAGTAACCTAATACTTCTTTGCTTTATAATTATTAGACAAGTGGAGTCAAAAAAGGGTTAAATGGCCTTTTTTTGATGATAAAAAACTCGATATATCCCCAAAACCAGGGTTAATAGTAAAATGGCAGTTAAAGCAGAGTATGGTTTATCTATCACTACGGCTATTGCCACCATAAAATACGATAATACAAAGATGACGCATAAAATAGGCGTCCATTTCTTAAGCAATCCTGTGACAGACTCGTCTCCTTGTTTCTTTTTTCTTAATAAAAGCAAAGTAGCTGCAGACGTACTCATCCCCATACAATCTAGGAAAATACTAAAGCTTAAAACGTCATCTACTCCTTTTCCAAAAAAAGTAATTAAAGCAGTAGTGATGGCAAAAATGGTTAAACCTGGCACTAAGGCTCCAGTTTTTGGATGAGTGATTTGAAATAATTTAGGTAATACACCGTCTTCACTCATAGCAAACATGACTCTTGGATTACTCATTAAAATCACATTCACATAGGCAAGTACACTTAATACCATAGCAAAGTCAAAAACCTTGGCACCAAATTTTCCAAACCAAGCTTCAAATAATAATGAACCAATTGCATTGGCGTTTTTCATAGAATCAAATCCAATTACTTTAACATAAGTATAGTTAATTGCAAGGTATAAGAACAACACAATTAAAATTCCGAAGACAATTCCTTTTTGCATAGTTCTTGGATTGGAAATTTCAGAACCAAAATTGATGGTTTGTTGATAACCTCCATATGTAAAAAAAACTGACACCAAGCTAACCAATAATAATAAAGCACCATTAGTTCCATCATATACATATAGCTTTCCTTCATTATAACCATGCGGTGGGACACTAACACCTTTAAATAGAGAAGAAATCAATAAAACAATTAAACTAATTTTTACAATCATCAACACATTTTGTGTTCTGCTACTGGTTTTTAAACCCAACAAATTCACAAAATAAAATAGACCTACAGAAGAAGTAGCAATTCCAATATTAAATAAAGTACTTGAGGGCCTTCCAAATAATAAATCACTTACATAATCTGAGCCAATCAAAGCAACTACAGCTAAAGAAGCGGCATTACTAATTAAGATTAAAACATTAATTGTAAAACCAACAGCTGGATGATAGCAATGTGCAAACACTTTATAGTAACCTCCCATCACTGGTAAACGTTGGCCAATCTCGGCATAAGTTAAAGCTCCAAACAATGCAATAATCCCACCAAGGGTCCAAGCACTAAAAAATATTAAGGGTGTTCCAGATTTAGCAGCGATGGTGGCTGGTGTTTTAAAAATTCCCATCCCAATCACCAAACTTACCACTATCATGGTTAAGCTAAAAAAATTAATGCCTTGTTTTTCTTTCATCCTGTTTTTGTTAAGCATAAATATATTAAAACAATTCTAGTTTTCAACAAGGGGTTAATAAATATAAATAGGCAGTAGAAATTTATCTTATAAGTTTGTTCTTGATTAGGTTCATTAAATGATTAAAAGGGAATCCCGTTAAATCCGGGAGCTATTCCCGTAGCTGTAAGTTCAACGCCAAGGCAGTCATTGCAAAATCCACTGAAGCAATTTGGGAAGGATGCAATGTTAAGAACGAGCCAGAAGACCTGCCTAGTTAAAAATAACCAACAGCTTTCGGGTAAAAAGCAAGGATTTGTAAAAGAATTCTCTTCTATCAGGAAGCTCATTGTTTCATTCAAAAAAAACAACAATGAGCCAAAAAACTATCAAGCTCTTAGTGGTATTTATTACCACAACCCATCTTGCTTTATCACAAAGCAAAAACAGTGATTC
Organism: uncultured bacterium; assembly: GCA_963923775.1. Classification (GTDB taxonomy): domain Bacteria; phylum Bacteroidota; class Bacteroidia; order Chitinophagales; family Chitinophagaceae; genus Sediminibacterium. The sequence goes on along the minus strand of CAWULX010000001.1, from coordinate 12,282 downwards.
ATCAAGTAACACTTTAAATGAAGTAATTGTAACTGCAAATAAAATTGAGCAGAAACAAAACACAACAGGAAAAGTTGTCACAATTATTTCTGCACAACAATTAAATGTTCAAGCGGGCCGTTCTATCGCACAAGTACTCAATGAACAAGCCGGATTAAGCCTTCCTGGATCTTTAAGCAACGCAGGTACAGTACCTAGTATTTATATGCGAGGCGCATCAAGTGGTAGAACATTAATTTTAATTGATGGCGCCCCAGTGGGAGACCCATCCATGATTAGTAACGAATTTGATCTCAATCTCATTCCAATTGAACAAATTGAGAGGATCGAAATATTAAAAGGGTCCCAATCTACTATGTATGGATCGGATGCTATTGGAGGGGTTATTAATATTATAACAAAAAAGAAAACAAGTTCTTGGCTAACAGGTGGAATAAATTTTGGTACCTATAATACCAAGAAGAGTAATTTTCAAATAAATGGCCATACCACTAAACTACATTATTTGATGGGATGGGGAAACCAAAACTCAGATGGATTTTCTGCAGCATATGATAAATTGCATTCCAATAGTTTTGACAAAGATGGCTATAATAACAATAGTTGGTTTGCGAAAATAAATTATGATCTAGCTAAGTTTTTGGACTTTCAATTAACCACAAGAAAAACTGCTTATAATGCAGCAATTGATTATGGTGCTTTTAAAGATGACAAAGACGAACATTTCAAAAACGCAACAGGAATGACTGGTGTGATACTTAAATACAAAAAAGAGCAACAAACTTTTCAATTTCAATACCAATACACCACACAGGATAGAAGTTATTTGAATGATAGTGCAGATAAGACATATTTAATATACGAAAACAATAAATACAAAGGAAGTACTCATTTCGCTGACATGTTTTATACTAATCAACTAACAAAGAATGTTCAGTGGATTATTGGTACAGATTTTAGATATGGATCATATAACCAAACTTATGAAAGCATAAGTGGATGGGGTCCATATAATGAAAAATTCAAAGATACTTTTCAATTTCAAAATGCTTTATACGGGTCTTTGTTAGTACATAATAACAATAAAAAAATCTTATTGGAATTAGGCACTCGCTATAATAATCATTCAAGATATGGATCTAATCAAACCTACACAATAAATCCATCATACGCCATTAATGATCAATGGAGAGCTATTGCAAGTATTTCAAGTGGATTCAAAGCTCCTTCATTATACCAAATAAGTTATAATGATCAATTAAAAGCAGAAACATCTATCAATACCGAAGTTGGTCTTGAATATAATACAAAACCAATCTATGCTAGAGCAGTATTTTTTAATAGAAAAATTAATAATGGAATTGATTATAATTATATCGATTATAATTTCTTCAACTTTATTCAACAAAACGTAAATGGAGTAGAAATTGAATTCACACATAAAATGAATGAAAAAAATCAATTCAGTCTTAATTACACATTATTAAATGGTAAAGAAACCAATCAAAATAGAGTGACTAACACTGATACCATTACTTATAATTACTTATTAAAAAGACCAAAGCATGTATTTAATATACAATATCAAGTAAAATTAAATAAGCAATGGGAAGGAACAGTTTCTGCTAGATATATAAGTAAAAGGTATGACGTTGGAGGATATGGTACAGATGATGTAGTATTAGATTATTATACCTTATTAAATGCTCATCTTAGCTATCAATATTCTAAACGATTACAGATTTATGCTGATGGTCAAAACTTATTAAACGACCATTTTCAAGAAATCAATGGATACAATACCATTGGCCGAACCATTCAAATTGGCTTGATTTGGCGTTAATTTGACAAATCCCTTCTGATTAGTAAATAAAAAAAGCTTTGTATCTTCATACAAAGCTTTTTTATGCAATTTCAATTTGACCAACTTCTTACGGTTATATTCACTTTGTTTGCTGTAATAGATATTGTAGGATCTATTCCTCTTTTGATCTCTATGAAAGAAAAAGTGGGTAAAATTAAATCAACTCAAGTTACCTTGATTTCTGGTGGATTGATGATTGCTTTTATGTTTTTAGGCAAACCATTTCTGAAAATATTAGGCTTAGATGTAAAATCTTTTGCTGTAGGCGGCTCTATTGTGATTTTCTTATTAGGTCTTGAAATGGTTCTGGGTCACGAGATTTTTAAAGGTGATAAAAATGGACATACTGGATCTGTGGTACCTATTGCCTTCCCAATTATTGCAGGTAGTGGAACTTTAACAACTATTATGTCCTTGAAAGCTAACTTTGAAGAAGTTTACATTTTAGCAGGCATATTAGTCAATCTTTTGATTATTTACATAGTACTAAAATCTTTGAATTTTATAGAACGCCTGCTAGGGCCCGGAGGCTTACTAGCAGTGCGTAAATTTTTTGGTGTAATACTTCTTGCTATTGCTGTTAAGATATTCTCAAGCAACGTAGGTGCATTGAGACGTTAATATATAGTTGTAAGCTGATAGATATCATTCAACTCTGAGATTATTAATAGTACCTTTATAAAAATTACTATTATGAAAAAGCATATTATCATCGCCGTGGATTTAAGCGAAGCAAATGCTAGAATTATAAAAGAAGCTTTTGCTTTTGCTGGACAATTGCAAGCTAAAGTTAGCTTGGTTTCTATCATTAGTATGTATGTAGACTACTTACATTCTGATATATCCTTAATGCCTTCACAATGGGAAGAAATTTATGATGCTCAAAAAAAGCATGCCGAAAAAGAACTGACAAAAATCAAAGAAGCTAATAATTCATTAGAAATACATATTCACACAGCTATTGGTAATCCAAAAAATGATATCATCACTTATGCAGAAGAGACAAAAGCTGATTATATCGTAATGGGCACACATGGTAGAACTGGTCTTTCTCATATGATGTTAGGAAGTACTGCCGAATATGTAGTAAGACATTCATCCATTCCTGTTTTAATTGTTCCACAAAAAAAAATTAATTAATTGAATACTAATTGTAAAAAGTTCCTTTTCGCTGGCATCATTATTTTATTCTTTTCATTTAGCACTAAAGCCCAAATTCAACAAGATAGTGCAATACATAAAAGAAATATTTTCACATTAGCATTTTACAAGCAACCAGGCAAAGACTCAATGGTTGATTTTGTAGATGGCGTTTATAGAATTTTAAAAATCAATAAAGACAGATCTATTGGAAATGATCTTTCTAAACCTCATCTTTCTTTTATACCTGCTGCAGAATATAGTTTGTCAACTAAATTGGCTGCTCTTTTTAGCGCTAGTTATATTAAGCCAAGCAAATACAAGAATACAAAGAACTCCACGTATTCTACAGAATTAAAATTCACTCAGAATAAACAAATTATCAGCCAATTCTTAAGCAATATTTGGCTAAAAGAGAACGAATACAATATCAATACCAACTGGTCTTACCTAAAATTTCCTCAGAAAGATTTTGGTTTAGGTACTACTAATAATCAATTAGATCGTTTTGATCAAATTGATTACTCTTATTTAAAATTGCATCAATCCATTGTAAAAAGAATTGCACCCAATTGGTATGTAGGACCTGGCTTAAATATAGATTATCATTGGAATATCACTGACAGTTCCACAAAAAATAAACCAGCTTATGGCTATGCCCAATATGGACAAACCAAATCATCCAACTCAACTGGTGTAACGCTAGATCTATTGTACGATAGTAGAACAAGTATAGTAAATCCACTGACTAATTCTGGCTATTTTAATTTATCCTATAGATCTAATTTAAAATTCTTGGGTAGCGATTATGCATTACAAAGTATTACATTGGATGCAAGAAAATATATCCCCTTTCCAATGCATAGTAAAAACATGTTGACATTTTGGACCTATAATGTTTTCACCTTGAGTGGTAAAGCCCCTTACTTAGATATTCCTTACACAGCATCTGATAGAAACTTAAACACAGGTAGAGGATTTATACAGGGAAGATTTAGAGGTGAAAAACTATTCTTTGCAGAATCTGAATATAGATTTGGAATCACTGAGAATGGTTTTTTAGGTGCAGTGGTATTTGCCAATATGCATTCAGTTTCCGAACCTTTACAAAAGGGATTTCAGCAAATTAAAACAGGCTTTGGAGCAGGAATTAGGATTAAGCTAAATAAACATTCAAATACCAATGTTGCCCTTGATTATGCCTTTGGACAAGGTGGTTCTCATGGTATTTTCATGAATTTGGGAGAAGTATTTTAATTGATTATCAATATTTTAAATACTTATAGTGTAAATTTTACACATTAATGGGGTTACCAATTCTTTATTGAGGTATTAAAGGATATGATAACAGTAATCTACAAACGCTTTTACGTTAAGTTCAGAAATTCTTTGTTAGCTAATATTGGTACACAGATACCAGTGAAATTGTGGAACAAAGGACCATTATAACCTTCTCAAACTTAGTCCGGGGCTGCCAACTCTCGCTTCGCTCGAGTTGTCTACCCAAAATATCGGACTAACTCAAACTTTTTCATTCTCAACCTTCGGTTGATAATTGAACAAATCATTCTTGCGCAAAATCAAGCGAGCTTGTTTTGCTTACTCATGTTTTGTTCATTTCAACTTCGTTGAAAAAAGCTTGTGGCCTCGCCGGGGATCGAACCTGGATTTAGAGCTTCGGAAACTCTTGTACTAACCATTGTACGACAAGGCCAATGTTAAAATAATTACTTCCACCGCAATGAAATGCGGATAGCAGTAAATAAGAAAAGCCTTGTTGGTAAAGTACGCATGATGTTTATATCTTCAAAGATACTTGAGGTATTGGATAAAAACCTGAAAACGGTTGAAGCTTTATTTTTTGAAAAAATACGTGTGAAAATTTCAGCACCACTCATTCTATCACGATATAAAATATCTAAAAGTACGGCATCATAAAATTGATGTCTTGTTTTTTTCAAAACTGCATTAGGTTTTTTGCCATTGGCCAAATCAACTACAACTTGTTTAGTCTGCTCTTGGATAAATTTAAAAGCATACCCAGTACTAGCTTTCACAGCCCCACCCATTGTTCCAATGGGAATAATAGAAAGATCTATGGATGAGGTAAAGTTATTTTGAGTCATTGGAATTGCCCCAAATTCTTCATGCAATACACTATAGGATAAATTAGGATAGTGAAGAGATAAATAATTTTTGATGCATGAATCGTAGGATTCTTTATCCATTAATTCTTTTGAAAAAACTGTGTATTCCACTAAAGCTTTTTTCTTAGTGATAGGTAATACATACATAAATGCAGTAGCCTTCTGTTGATCCACATTAAAATCCATCAACCTTGCTGTCTCCGTTTCAAAAACCTCTTTTTCAAATTGAATTGTCTCTCCTTTAAAATGTTGCCATAGAAATGGCTTTTTAGTATAATTTTTAGACAAACTATTTAATGATTGAATACTAGCATTATCCTTAAATACAGGATTGTAAGAAAGTATACTTGTAAAAATATAGTTTGCTTTAGCAGAACCTCCTTCCCATTGAACAGTGCGGTCTTTAATTGAAACAATAGTTACTTCTTTCCAATCTATATTATTATGTTGCTTGGCTTTCTTAATGATACTTTCATAAAAAGAGAGCCCTTCAATCATCTTGTAAGTATATGGAAACGTAGGTAATAAATACTCTTGCTCTTCCTTGTGAATAGAAATTTTTGACCAAGATTTTGTTATTAAGTGTTCAAATTCCGATGTTCCTTCTTCCCAAAAACACCAGGTCCTATCATTCGTCTTTTGTAAATTTTTATCAATCACCAAAATCTTCTTTTGGCTCAATGATTCATCTTGAATAAGATAATTAAGTAAAGATAGGCCAGCACAACCAGCACCAGCAATAATATAGTCGTATTTATCCATTGCTTTGCATCATCTCATCTCTGCGAACCTTGTCCCAATATTTTTTGGCTACGAAAAGCATTCCAAAACTTTCCCCATCTTCTTTGTATAAATGCTTATGGTGCATTTTATGAGCCCATCTAATGGCCTTGATATACCTATTATTTGATCTTGTAAACCATTTGATTCTCTGATGAATGATTACTTCATGAAACAAGAAATAAGCAAAACCATACATTGCAATACCGGCACCAATGGCAGCAACCCATAATGGACCACCCATTATAGTTCCGTAAAAAATACAAGCCATACTAGGAATAGCAAATATTAAGAAAAAAGCATCATTTTTTTCAAGAACATGTCCAGTGGGTTGATGATGATCTTCATGTAATACCCACAAAAATCCATGCATTACATATTTATGTGTTAACCAAGTTACACCCTCCATAATAAAAAATGTCGCCAACATTACTGCTACAAATAACATATTGATAAATTTACTTTTATAAAAAATTCAACTCACTTCTCAACTTCGCTTTAGCAAGAATAAACAACTTCCCATAATCTGGAATTCTTATTCTTGTTTTCAAAATGGCATGATGTTCCGTCTTTTTGATTTTTTTGAATAAAGAATAATAATATTTATAAGCCACGTACACACCAAATCTACAATGCAAAGGTAATGCTTTAATACCCTGCAATGCATTATCAAAATCTTTTTGAATATCTGATTCAATGGAATGTTTATCCTTCTCTGTGAAATGATTAAAATCACAATTCGGGAAATAAACCCTATCCAATCCTTCAAAATCTGCTTTGATATCTCTTAAGAAATTAACTTTCTGAAAAGCAGCCCCAAGGCTTTGCGCAGCTGGTTTTAATTGTTCATATTTTTCTATATCCCCCTTACAAAAAATATACAAACACATTAAACCTACCACTTCAGCGCTTCCATAAATATACTTTTGATAGGAGCCCTCGTCATGTGCATGTTGACTTAAATCCATCTCCATGCTATATAAAAAAGCTTCAAGTAAAGCTGGATCAATATTGAATTGACGATAGGTTAATTGAAAACGATGCAAAATTGGGTTTAAACTAATACCTTGCTCTAATGCCAAATAAGTGTCTTTCTTAAATTGATCAAACAAAGTCTTTTTATCAAAATCATGAAAGGTATCCACTATCTCATCTGCAAACCTCACAAAACCATAAATATCATAAATAGGTTGTCTCAGATCTTTATGCAACAATTTTATAGCTGAAGAAAAACTTGAGCTATACATCAAAGTAGTTTGTTTACTACCTAATGCTGTTACTTCGTTATATAGTTGAAATGATGACATTTATTTTGAATAATTTTTATCAATTAAATTGGCAACCACCTCACCACTAATCAAACTTGGTGGCACTCCCGGACCAGGCACTGTTAATTGACCGGTGTAATATAAGTTATTTACTTTTTTACTTTTACAAGATGGCTTCAAATTTGCTGTTTGCATGAGGGTATTGGCCAACCCATAGGCATTCCCCTTAAAGGAATGATAGTCTGTCTTAAAATCTGTTACTGAGAAAGACCTTTTGTAAACTATTGATTCCATGATAGATACACCCCATTTAATTTCTAGACGCGTTATCAAATCATTAAAATACTTTTCTCTAATATCTTCTGTATCCCCCTCTAATCCTGCAGCCACTGGAATTAATAAAAATAAATTCTCACAACCCTCAGGTGCCACAGTTGGATCTGTTACAGATGGAACAGATGCATAAAACAGCGGATTGCTAGGCCATTTTGGATCTGTATATATTTCTTTTCCATGAAGTCCAAAATCGGTATCAAAAAATAAAGAATGATGCGTAACCCCTGGCAATTTTTTATTTAATCCTACATAATATAAAAGTGAACTTGGCGCCATCACTCTAGTATTCCAATATTTTTCAGAATATGATTGGTAAGCAGGTTCTAATAAAACAGTTTCTATATGTTGATAATCACCTGCTCCTAATACAATATCAAAATCATATACTCTTTGCTCTTTAGTTTCCAGCACTTGTGTAATTGCTTTTGTTGCAATACCATTATCCACTTCTATCTTAGTAACTTCCTCTCCTAATTTAAATTCAACACCCAATGAGCAGGCTAATTCATGCATACCCTTCACAATACTATACATGCCATATTCGGGATACCATGTTCCTCCTTTAATATCTGCGTAGTTCATTAAACTATATAATGCTGGTGTATTTTCCGGAAGCGCTCCTAAAAACAATACAGGAAATTCCATTAAAAATTGAATATAGGGATGCTTAAAATATTTTGCTATGTGTTTTTTCATTGACTGAAATACATCTAGCTTAAAAACACCTTTAAATAAATCAATATCGATTAATTCAGTAATGGATTGACCAGGCTGATGCACTAATTTACCAACACCAACTTCATATTTAAATTTCGCTTCTTCCATAAAACCATCCAATGCCTTTGCTGCACCGGGTTCTATAGATTCGAGCAATTGCTGTAAAGCTTCATAATTAGCAGGAATATCCCACTGTGCTTTTTCAAAATAAACTCTGTACGATGGATCTAATCTTTGTAATTGATAAAAATCTGAAACCTTTTTTCCGAATTGAGCAAAGTATCTTTCAAAAGTATCAGGCATCCAATACCAACTTGGCCCCATATCAAAAACAAAACCGTTGGATTCAAATTTTCTTGCACGACCTCCTGGTAAAGAATTTTTTTCTACGACTGTTACCTGCCAACCTTTCTGAGCTAAAAAACTTGCTGCAGATAAACCTGCAAAACCAGCTCCTATTATTAATACTTTTTTTGAATGAGAGGGCATTTATTTTAGTAACGTTGAATCTTTTGTTTTAAAATTTTTCTGGCAAAGTGAATTCTACTCTTAATAGTTCCCAAAGGTTCATTCAAAGCATCTGCAATTTCATTATACTTATACCCTTCAAAATATAATTGAAAAGGGGTTCTGAATAATTCAGGTAAGTCATAAATCAATTGATTCACTTCCCTCAAATTTAAGTTAGTTATTGCATCATTAACTACTTTATTATTAGTTTGATCAATTAAAAAATCATTAGGGCTATTGTCAAAAACAGTAGATTGTTTTGACTTCTTACGATAATCGTTGATGAAGATATTACGCATGATGGTATACAACCATGCTTTAATATTGGTTCCTACATTGTATTTGTCTTTATTAGATAAGGCTCTAAATAAAGTTTCTTGGTATAAATCTTTAGCAGATTCATGATCCTTCGTCAAATTAATTGCGAAAGGGCGAAGAAAGTCTGAGTTTTCACTTAGAAATAAGGTAAATTCTGCAGTTGACATGTTATTCTGTTTAATCTTTGAATTATAAAGTTAAACAGAAAAGTATTAGCGCAATCATTTTTGTTTAATATTTTTTAAAATTTATTAAACAAATATTTGATCTAAATCTAAGTAATTGATAATCAGATACTTTCTAGAAAGCTAATCGTTTCAGCAAGTGTTCGTTTAAGCTGAATATTACCTGCAATCTGTCCTTTATAGGCTTGTGCCAATTGTCCTGAGATAATAATTGGGATAATTTTACTCACTTCTGCTAATTGATCAAAAAACTTATGAATTTTGAAATTCTTAGCTGGTGAAGTAAGGTGGCAATATAAGTAATCTACTTTATGAAACTCAGAAAGGTATTTTAAATCAACCATCGGAACATTAGCGCCCAAATAATCAATGTAGAACCCTCTTTGTTTTAATAAGAAATGAACATACAACAAACCAATTTCATGGTATTCTCCCTCAGGCATAAATAATACAATACGCTTAGTGTAATGTAATACTGGAGACAGTTTTTCAATACCTAATATAATTTTTTGACGAATCACATTGGTAGCTAAATGTTCTTGTGCAGGATTGATATGATTGGTTACCCAAAGAATACCCACTCTTTCCATGAAAGGGAAGATAATTTCAATGATGGTTTTTTCGATGCCCTTTTGCCCAATATAGGTATCCATCTGTCTTTCAAAATTAGCCATGTTCAAAGACACCATTTCTTTGATCAAAGCATTCACCACTCTTTCTTTTTGGGCATCAATTTGGTTCAAACTTAAAATTTTCTCCTCCATCTGCTCTGCAGACATCTTGTCAATATGAGAAATTTTAAACCCGTATTTATTGAGTAAGGATACATTTAAAATAGTCTTTAATTCGTCACTTGAATAGGTACGAATATTCGTCTCAGTACGCTGAGGCTGAAGAAATTGATAGCGCTGTTCCCAAATGCGTATAGTATGCGCTTTGATCCCAGAAATCTTCTCTAAATCCTTAATGGTATATGATGACATACTCTAAAAACAACAAAAAAGGAGAAAGGTTCAGTACTTATTTACTTTTTTAGACCTCTTAAGTACTCTCCATAGCCACTTTTAGCGTATTTATCTGCCAAAACCAGTAATTGTGCCTTATCTATAAAGCCCATTCTGTAGGCTACTTCTTCAATGCAACCTATTTTTTGACTTTGTCGCTTTTCTATCACGCGCACAAATTCACAAGCATCTGCCAATGATTCAAAAGTACCTGTATCTAACCAAGCAGTACCACGATTCATGATACCTACTTGTAATTGCTTACGCTCTAAGTAAATTTTATTGACATCTGTTATTTCGTATTCTCCTCTAGGTGATGCAGGAATATTCTTAGCAATTTCTACCACTTGGTTATCATAAAAATACAAACCTGGTACGGCGTAATTTGATTTAGGGGCTTTTGGTTTTTCTTCTAATGATAAGGCGTTGTTATTCGCGTCAAACTCCACCACACCATAACGCTCTGGATCGTTTACTTCATAAGCAAATACTGCAGCACCGTTCACATCATTAAAAGACTGCACTAGTTTACTAAAACCAGCTCCATAAAAAATATTATCCCCTAATACTAAAGCCACTTTATCTTTTCCAATAAAATCTGCACCAATCACAAAGGCTTGTGCTAAACCATTTGGCACCGCTTGCACTGCATAACTAAAAGAACAACCTATTTCAGAACCATCTCCCAATAATCTTTTAAATTGATCATTGTCTTCAGGTGTAGTAATAATTAATACTTCTTTAATACCTGCCAACATTAATACAGACAAAGGATAATAAATCATCGGTTTATCATAGATAGGCATTAATTGCTTACTGATTCCCTTGGTAATAGGATACAATCTTGTACCTGAACCGCCTGCTAATATGATACCCTTCATATGAAAGTTTTTATTGTGCTAAATGAATTATAAAGAAGCTGCATATTCAGCGAAGCTTCCTAATGTTTTGTCTTTTTCTGATAAGATAATCTCACTCTCTGCCAATCTCCAATCAATGTTTAAATCTTGATCGTTATACATTATGCCCACTTCGTTGCCTGGCTCATAAAACTTATCTACTTTATAAAAGAAAGTAGCTGTTTCACTTAACACCACAAAGCCATGAGCAAATCCTGCAGGTACAAAAAACTGTTTATGATTATCAGCAGTTAGCTCAATCGCATAATGCTGACCAAAACTGGGAGAGCCTTTTCTTAAATCCACTGCAATATCCAACACAGCGCCTTCTAAGACTCTTACCAATTTAGCTTGCGCAGATGATCCACGCTGCATATGCAATCCTCTCAACACACCTTTTGTAGATCTAGATTGATTGTCTTGTACAAAATCAATCTCTAATCCAGTAGCTGCTTTAAAGTCTCTTTGGTTATAGGTTTCAATAAAATAACCTCTTGCATCACCATGCACTTTTTCATGAATGATAAAACAATCTTTTAAGGGGGTTTGCTCTATAGTCATTATCTGTTACTGTACATTTCGTTATAGTATTTTTGATAAGAACCACTGGTTACATTTTCTAACCAAGGGCCATTACTTAAATACCAATCAATCGTTGCAGCCAACCCTTGTTCAAAAGTAACAGAAGGCGTCCAACCTAATTCTTTATTCAATTTAGTCGCGTCAATCGCATAGCGTCTGTCGTGACCTGGCCTATCTTTCACATAAGTAATCAATTGCTCACTCTCACCTTTTGCTCTGCCCAATTTCTCATCCATTTGAGTACATAATAATTTCACTAAATCAATATTCGTCCATTCGTTGAATCCTCCAATATTGTATGTGTCTGCACGCTTCCCTTGATGAAAGACTAAATCAATCGCTCTTGCATGATCTATTACATACAGCCAATCTCTTGTATACAAACCATCACCATACACTGGCAATGCTTTTTTATTGATGATATTATGTATAAATAATGGAATCAATTTTTCTGGAAAATGATTAGGCCCATAATTGTTAGAACAATTAGATACCACTGTTGGCAAATGATAAGTCTCACCATATGCTCTCA